>JANLYJ010000511.1:0-1607 GCA_031365555.1 Gemmatimonadaceae bacterium
CACCGAGCGAGATCATCACAGCGCTGATGCTTGCGTTTTCTTCTGCCATCCCGTCGCGCTGAACCCCGCCTCTCTATACGTATCCAAGATGCGAGGAAGATGTTTCGCTTCCGAAAATTCCTCAACTACGTGCGACCAGCACGCTTTCCGCATCTGCAGAGCGTCCGTTTCCGAAAGTGCGCGCCAGGCCTCAACGGCAGCACCTGCTGCTTTGATGTCGCCTACGTCGATAAGCCAACCTGTTTGTCCTGGCACCACGACGGTTGGCACTCCGCCGACGGCGCTTGCAAGAACAGGAACGCCGGCTGCGAGGGCCTCAAGCGCCGCAAGCGGTAATCCTTCAAAGCGCGAAGGCATCAAGAGCAGTCCGATCGACGCAAGGGCGGGGCGTACGTCCGAGACGACGCCATGAAACTTTACGATATCGCCAAACTGTAGCTTGAGAGCGGTGCCCATCGGTCCGTCGCCCCAAATATGCCAGTCGACACCCGGTCGAGCGTGCCTGGCGATGTTGCAAAATAGGTCAGGTGCCTTTTCATGGCTCAGACGGCCAATGAAGCCGACGGACGGTGGCAGCTTAACATCACGAGGTCGATCCGTGGGCACAAGATAGTTGGGAATGAGGGCGGCCGAGTAGGGGAGCGACTGTCGGATTGCTTCGCTGACGGCTATTCGTGTGCCAAACACAGATGTCCATCTGTCGAGCGCGTAATAGAACGAGAGGGGAAAATTGGGTTGCTCGCCTGAATGGAATGTGGACACCACCGGTACGTTGCAAATTCGCGAGGCTAGGCGGCCGATGACACCGACTTTATAACCGTGGGTGTGGACAAGTCCGACCTTGTCGTGGCGCATGTGCTTGACTAAATCGATGAACGTTCCAGCAAGACAGCGGAAAGGCACGCCAAGTTCCTTCAACTGGGCGAACCACGGACTTTCGCAGTGATCAGAATACAGGATCACCTCAACTTCGTGTCCGTGACGGCGCAGGCCTGCGCCGAGTGTCGCCACGTGCCGCTCGATCCCGCCCACACTTCGTGAATCGATTAGCAACCAGATGGGAGAACTTACAGACATAGTGCTATGCTCAGCTCCAACGTCGCGCTCAAGCCATGTCTCGCGACCGCCGGTTTGCCACAGCTTATCGAACCGGCCGTCGCTGATGAAAAGTGCGGCAACATTGAGAAGTGGTCTTAGCGATAGGTCGCTCCGCCCAACAGCGGACTGCGTGCGCACCACGCCTGCAAACGTTGTGCGAAGGGAATAAAACCGCTGTACTTCGAAAGAAGCTGCTGCAAATCCGAACCGAGCGACGGATTGTTGCGATCGTCCATGATCGACCCACACAATTTGCCGCCCGCCGCTCGCAGACGGGCTACAGCTTGGCTCAAAGAGGCGGATGAAACTTCTCCCGTCGCGCATATCAACACGACGCCATCGCACGCTGCCGCTCCCGCGACGGCGTTGACATGTTCTGATCCCTCGTCGGCCAAACCAGGCAGATCTAGAAAAATCACCGCATACTTCGAAAACTTGGAAGCAAGCTCCTCACGGATCAGATGCGGGTTATTGAACGCTGCCCTAGCTTCATCACCACGCACCCCAAC
>JANLYJ010000442.1:0-20535 GCA_031365555.1 Gemmatimonadaceae bacterium
ATGGATTGCACGAAGCCAAGGAACGAATCATCGAATTCCTGGCCGTGAGAAAACTTCGCGGCGGCGATCCACATGGACCGATACTTTGTTTCGTCGGACCGCCGGGAACGGGAAAGACATCACTCGGACAGGCGATTGCGACTGCAATCGGCCGTCAGTTCTACCTGATATCTGTCGGTGGCGTGCGCGACGAAGCCGAGGTGAGGGGACATCGCCGCACCTATGTCGGAGCAATGCCCGGACTGATTCTCCAGGGACTGCGCCGCGTCGGGGTAAAAGATCCCGTCCTAATGATCGACGAGATCGACAAGATGACTGGCGGTGGTCCCTCGGGCGATCCCACGGCGGCAATGCTCGAAGTTCTGGATCCTTCGCAGAATTCGAACTTTGTTGATCACTACCTGAATCTCCCGTTCGACCTTTCGTCGATTCTGTTCATCTGCACGGCAAACAATCTTTTCGACATCCCCGTCCCGCTGCGCGATCGGATGGAGATCATCCGCATCTCCGGCTACACGATGGAAGAGAAAGTCGAGATTGCCTGGCGGTACATGCTGCCCCGTTTACTCGAAGAGCATGGCATTTCCGACAAGGACATCCAGTTCACTGATGAAGTGCTTGGCTTCGTCGCCAACCGCTACTCGCGCGAAGCCGGACTGAGAAACTTCGAGCGCAACCTCGCGGCCATCATGCGCAAGCGCGCACGCAAGAAGGCAGAAGGCGAAGAAGGCGCGTGGATTATTGATCACCAGCGCGTCGAAGACATCCTGGGAAATCCGCGCTACACAATGGAAGAAGCCGAGCAGGAGCCCGAGATTGGCGCAGTCACCGGACTTGCATGGACCGCGACCGGTGGTGACCTGATGATCATCGAGGCTCTCCGTATGCCCGGACAGGGACGTCTTGTCGTAACCGGTCAGCTCGGCGATGTGATGCGTGAATCTGTTGACACGGCTTACTCGTATGTGAGATCGAGAGCTGATTCGCTCGGAATACCTGACGAGGAATTCCGCGAATCCGATTTACATATTCACTTCCCTGCTGGAGCGATCCCGAAAGATGGCCCTAGTGCTGGCGCAGCCGTGACACTCGCAATTGCGAGCGTTCTAAGCCGGAGACCCGTCCGTCGCAATCTTGCGATGACGGGCGAAGTGACGCTGCGCGGAAAAGTTCTCGAGATTGGCGGAGTGAAGGAAAAGATTTACGCAGCCTATCGCGCCGGCCTGCGCGAAGTGATCATGCCTGCATCCAATCAAAAAGACTTGCGCGACATCCCCGATGAAATCCGAAAAGCGATGACTTTCAACTTCGTTTCGACGATGGACGAAATAGTTCGTTCAGTGCTGCTGCCGAAACCGCAGACCGACACAGCGGTGCCTTCCGCGCCGGCGGCGATGGCCGACATGCCGGAGCCGGCCGCACCAATGGAGCCTGAAGCCCGCGATCTCGCGGCGCAGGCTCCGGAGTCGAAGCCAGCGGACTAGTGCCCCTTAACATCGAGAGCAACTGGGTTCAGTTCGGCATTCACGTGACGATCGGGACTCTCGCAGGCGGCCTCACAGATACCGTCGCCGTATGGATGCTGTTCAATCCAAAAAAGAAGCGCTTCGGAATTCAGGGAGCGATTCCGAAAAATCACGCGCGTCTGGCTAAAAGCCTCGGACGTACTGTCGGCGAAAAGCTCGTCACTCCTGGCGACCTGCAGTCCGAACTCGGGCGGAAAGACTTGCAGGATGCATTTGAGGCGAAAGTCGCAGAGGTCATCGCTGAGATAATCCGGTCGCGCGAGCCATTGATAGACAAGGTTCCACCGGCAGCTGTCGTTGCGATGGAAGGTGCGATGACTTCCTACCTGCCAGTAGCGATGGAAAAACTGGGATCGTTCCTGGGTCAGCCGGCAACGCGTACAAAGCTCCGCAGCGCAGTACACGGTATGTTCGACAAGTTCGTGAATGACCTGAAGTTCCACGAACGTGTGTTCGCGAAGCTCATGATGAGCGAGCGAAAGATGGAGGGCGTGCTCGATGCGATTGAAACCGACGGCGTCGAACAGTTGGTGGTCATGCTCGACGATGCAGAGATTCGCGAGGAAATCTCACGCACCATTCACAGCGCGATTCTAACCTACCTGCAAAAGCCTATATCTGAGATTCTTGGCAACGTGGAGATGACGCGCGGTCCCGACGCTCCCGAAAAACTCGCGAGTACTCTCGCACCACTCATGTGGGACTGGATCAACGCACAGCTTCCCTCACTCGTTCAGCGACTGGACGTTCAGGGAATGGTGGAACGCAAAGTCATGGCATTCAGTGTCGACCGCGTTGAGGAAATTCTCAAAACTGTTATCGGTAGTGAGCTGAAGCTGATTATCACGATCGGCTACATACTCGGCGCAGTGGTCGGCGTTTTCACATTTGGCTTGGCGAAGCTGATAGGGCTTTAAAAAGCTTTGCCACAGAGACCTCAGAACAACATTAAAGCTTCTGGTGAAGACATTTTATGGGAACTGCTCTCGGTTATGAGATGTAGTTCCCCTCAAAGGTTTATACGCCGTTCTTATATGTCGTTCTGAGGTCTCTGTGGCAAACGCTTATAAAAACTCTGGCTACTGCTTCAACGTGACCTGGGCGAGATCCAGGACATTCGTGCTCGCCCCAGCGGGAACATCCACAAAGATGACAACGGGCCGGCCCCCAATCTCAGTAGTCGAGAGCTGCACAGACCGCCCCTTCGGCGAGTAGGATTTCGACAGTTTTCCAGACTTCGCCTTGGTGTTGAACCGTTTCTCGAGCGCCTGATCGGCGATGTCATAAAACTCGGCCGCTTCCACCTGTGAATCCCATACGGTCAGCCAGACAAGTCCCTGCCCGCCCAAAGTATTGAACAGCATGTACCGGTCGCCGTCCCACCCTGTAGCTGCGCGCACACTTTCGTTCTGGTCATCGAGATGCTGGTAGATGAACAAGCGGGTCTCGAACTCACCCAGCGTGTTCTGGTAGACAGGCGTCCCGCCAATCAGCTTGCCGAGATCAACCGTTGTTGGCGCATCGCGTCGCGCGAAGAAGGCGACCGGGTGAAGGACCTGTTCCGTTGAAACGGGTATGTCCTCGTAAATGCTCTGGCCGGCGCGGCGATCCTTGAAGTTGCGAACGAATTCAGCGCCGCTCAGGTATGGGAAAATCAGTGTTTCCTGAATGACGACCGGTGCAGCCGCAAACACTGGCATCGCACTTTGGTTCTCACGAATCATGTCGCGTATTCTGTCCCAGCCGCCGGGCAGATTAATGGCGACGTTCGTACCGCCGAGGCTTGCGGCTATCTGCTCGTAGACTGCCTGGCCCTCGAAGATGGCCTGTGAAGCGGTGGAGCGGTCGTTCTGTCCATGCACACTCTGAATCGAGTCCAGACTTATGTACTGATCCTGCAGCGCATGCACGAGCTCGTGAGTGACAGTGATCTCCACAGCCTCGCGCGGCGACCCGTCGACAACATAAAGAACCTTGGTCTTCGGATCGTAGTAGCCAACGATCTGTTCCTCCAGAAGATCAACCATGAACTTCTGAAGATTCAGCGAATCAGGAATCATTCCAAACCGCTTGTATGAGGCTTCAGTTCCAGCGAGATCCTGCTGCGCGGCCGGGTCCACAAATTCCTGCGCTACAAAAGCGCGCACCTGTGCGCGCGAACGTGTTTCGACTTTGGGAGGCGTCTTGAACTTCATGCCCACGGCGTTCTCGATCTTGGGGATCGCTTCTGCGACCTGTTTGCCGTAGGGGCCGGAATATTTCGGCTGGTCGGAGCATGCGGCGGTCAGGACTACACAGCCGGAAACAACAGCCAACATTTTCGCATTCAGAATTTTCATAGTCCCGTGAATTTCATGTACCAGCCGATCATATCATTTCCCCAAAGCAGCGCAAAGAATGCAGCCGGCGCAAGAAAAACGCCGAATGGAACCAATGGCATCGTGCCTCCCTCAGGATTGTCGCGGCCTCGGAATTTTGTCACCGGCAGAACGACCAGCAGGAATACCGCAGCTCCCAGTCCCGCGCCAATGAAAATTGTCAGCAGCGTCCGGCCCGGTCCGAGTGCGGCGCCGACGAAAGCCATCAGTGTCACATCTCCGAAACCCATTGCCTCTTTCTTCAGAGCAGCCTCGCCGAGCCATCCCACGATTGAAATCGCACCAGCGCCAACACACGCGCCAACCAGTGCATCGTAAGGACCGGCGAAAGGTGAAACTCGAAACACAAACATTCCGGCAATGGCGGTGACCAGCGTCCAGATCAGACCGGTGATCGTGTAACCGTCCGGAATCACGTAGTAGCGCGCGTCGGTGATTGCTATGCCAATGAGCAGCGACGCAAACGCAGCAACACGCATTCCCGTGAAGTTTGCCCCGTAGTGGAACGCGGCCCAGAGCCAGACTGCGCCGACCAGGAGCTCCACCGCCGGATATTCCATCGAAATTGGCAGTCCACATCCACGGCATTTGCCGCGCAGAAAAATCCAGCTCAGTACCGGGATGTTTTCGGCTGCAGATATTGGACGCTCACACTTTGGGCAGCGCGACCGCGGTTTTACTACGGAAAGACCAACAGGCCAGCGTGAGATGCAGACATTGAGGAACGATCCGACACAGAGTCCGACCAAGGCGAAATAGATATTCCCCAATGTGGGCGATACTGGGCCGCCTATCACGCGCGCAGCTGGTGAAGGATGATCCCTGTCGCAACAGCAACGTTCAAGGATTCAACCCCTGGCTCGATTGGAATTGCCACTGTTCGCGTCACTCGTGAACGTACGACATCCGACAGGCCCGCGCCTTCGTTCCCTGCGACGAGCGCGAAACGCCCGGGCGCAGAAAAAGTTCCAATGTTCCCGCCCTTCATGTCCGTACCGATAAGCTCAACGTCATGTTCATCAAGGAACGTGAACAGCTGTTCGGGGGTTGAATGAAATGCAACGTGACGAAAATGAGCACCCATCGCGGCGCGTACTACCTTCGGGTTCCAGAGATCTACGGTGCCCGGGAGCGCAACGGTGGCGGTAACGCCAAACGCTGCGCAGGTACGAAGAATTGTCCCAAGGTTCCCAGGATCCTGCACGGCGTCCAGAACAACGAGGCGCATATGGCTTTCGGTCTTCAACAATTCAAACGAGCGCGCGGGAATTCGAGCTACCGCGAGCACTCCCTGCGGCGACTCAGTTTCGGCCGCGCTGCGGAAATCGAGCTCCGAAATCTGGACTGTCTGAGCCCCCGAGCGGCTGATCCTGTCCAGAAGGGCTTTCCCCCGTGCGATGTCCACGAGTTGAGGCGCTGTAAGCACACCTTCGATAGGAAGCCCGGATTCCAGCAGCTCCTCAACAGCGCGCACCCCCTCAGCGACGAACAGCGATTGCCGCTCTCGAGCCTTCCGGCGCTTCAGGTCACGTGCGAGGGTCAGGAGTTTCATCTGCAAACGGTTGAACTTGGAATAGGACTTGCCTTTTTACCGCGAGCGCAATCTACCGCAGGAGTTCAAATGAGACGAGTTATTGTTGCTGCCGCACTTTGCCTTTCCACAGTCGCCTGCGCGGTATCGCAGCAGGAAGAGCGACAGATGGGAGAAGAGTATGCGGTACAGATCGCCCAGGAGCTGCCGCTCGTAAGCGACCCTGAAATCAACCGCTATATCAATGTGCTAGGCGATTCCATCGCACGCCTTACCTCGCGCGGTGACCTCGATTGGCGCTTCTATGTCGTTGACGCCAAGGACGTAAACGCTTTTGCAGTCCCAGGCGGCTTCGTGTACGTCAACCGTGGACTTATCGAACGTACCCAGACGATGGACGAGCTTGCAGGCGTCCTTGGGCACGAAATCGGACACGTTGTGAGGAGACACACTGTTCAACAGATGCAGCAGGCCCAGAAGGCGAACATCGGTGTTACTGCCGGCTGTATCCTCATCCCGGCATTCTGCAACAGCGGTCTCGGCAATGCCGCCATCAACGTCGCCGGAGGAGCCCTGTTCGCGAAGTTCAGCCGAACTGACGAATCCGAAGCTGATGTCGAAGGTTTCAACAACGTCGTTCGCGCCAACATCAGTCCAAAGGGACTGGTCACGATGTTCCAGCGGCTGATCGAGGAGCGCAACAACAGGCCGGCCGGCGTAGAAGCCTGGTTTGCGACCCACCCGCTCGAAGAAGACCGAATCGCAGCGCTTCAGGCGCGCATCAGCGCAATGCCTCCGGCGCAGCTGAACAGACTCAATCGCGATTCACAGAACTATCAGTCATTCAAGAGGCGCGTGATGTCGCTGCCGCCATCTCCTGCACCAAGGCGGCAGACCCGTTAACAGCTGACTCCTCCAGGTTTCATCGATGCGCCGCGGGTTTCCGCGGCGCATCTTTGTTAATATGCAAATTGCTCTCACAGTCGCCGGCTCGGACTCAGGAGGCGGAGCTGGAATACAGGCCGACCTCAAGACCTTTCACCAGTTCGGGGTATTCGGGACGTCCGTGATCGCAGCTGTCACTGCACAGAACACGGTCGGCGTCGCCGGATGGACCGCCGTAGACCTGCGCCTGGTCCGGGCTCAACTTGAGGCAGTGCTCTCCGACCTTCGGCCTGCGGCGCTCAAGTCCGGGATGCTGCCGAACAGTGACGTGATTGATGAACTATCGCGTGCAATCACGAAGTTCGGACTGAAAAACTATGTGCTCGATCCTGTAATGGTCGCCACATCCGGAGACCTGCTGGTTGAACGCGACGCAATTGCAGCCATTCGCGCCAGACTGTTCCCGCTTGCTGCTCTGGCGACACCGAATCTCGATGAAGCGCGCGTCCTTCTGGGTCATCCGATCGAGGATGTCCAGGCAATGCGCGACGCAGCTCCAAGGCTCGCAGCATTAGGCGCGCAGGCAGTCTTGTTGAAAGGAGGACATCTAACGGGCGAGAGTGAAATCGTCGATGTGTTCTTCGACGGAGAGATCACAGAAATTCGTCATCCACGCATAACGACGACCTCAACGCATGGAACGGGATGTACGCTTTCAGCCGCGATCACGGCGCAGCTCGCAGTGGGAGCGAGACTGATTGATGCAGTCAGGAATGGAGTTGATTTTGTTCACCGCGCCATCGCGTCGGCACCCAGCATTGGCAGCGGACATGGTCCGCTAAATCACTTCGTCAGTCCAGCCGCGCAACAAATTCGGTAACGATCGCTTCGAACCGGGCCGCAATCTGCCGCCCTACATCCAGAACCTCGGCGTGTGAAACAGGTGCGTTCGTAACACCGCTCGCAGCATTGGTAATTGCGCTTATTCCCGCCACACGTATTCCCAGAGCACGCGCCACTAGTACCTCGGGGACGGTAGACATTCCAATGGCATCAGCTCCCAGGGTGCGCAGCATGCGAACTTCTGCACGCGTCTCATAGGACGGTCCAAACAGCGCTGCGTAAACTCCTTCGTGAATTGTCACTCCGTTGGCGTTGGCCGCATTCCGGAGCAATCCGCGCAGCTTATCGTCGTATGCGTTGCCCATGTCGGTGAACCTTTCCTCGCCTGGCTGCTGCGGACCGATCAGCGGATTGGTGAACATGAGATTGAGGTGATCCTCGATGATCATCAGGTCGCCAGCGTGGTATCGCTCGTTCACACCACCTGCCGCATTCGATACGAACAGAGTGCGCACGCCAAGCGCGTGCATCACGCGAACCGGAAACCCGGCGAGTGCGGGCGGATGCCCCTCATAGATGTGAAACCGTCCCGCCATTGCTACAACCTGTTTGCCCCCCAGCTCGCCGCAAATCAGAGTGCCTGCATGACCAAGCGCTTTCGGAACAGGAAAGCCGGGAACGTCAGCGTAGGGAATTCTGACCGCGCCCTCGATCTTTTCAGCGAGCCCACCCAGGCCTGAGCCAAGAATGATTCCGACCGTCGGTGATCGTTTGTCGATCTTCGAGCGAATCGCGGCCGCAGTTTTCTCCGCCGACGCGTAGCTGAAGTCGTCGCTCACGCAGCTTCCATGTTCATGGCTTCCATCTCTTCGGACACTTCCTGGAGAAGCTGGATACGCTCTTCCCACGGCAGGAATGCACTCTCAAAACTGTTCAGGGCTACTGTGCACAGCTCGTCAAAATCAAAATCGAGATGGCGGGCTGCATGTCCGTACTCCTCAGTTAGCGTCGTTCCGCTCATCAAACGGTTGTCGGTATTGAGGACGACATTCATTCCATGGTCGAAATAACTTCTCAGTGGATGCGTTTCATAGGAGCTCGCAACACGGGTCTGCACGTTGCTGGTAAGGCAGATTTCCAGTGCAATGCGCCGGTCGTTTACATACTGCGTGAGCTCGGTATCCTCGATGAGCCTGGTCGCGTGGCCGATTCGCTGGGCGCCGCATACATGTACTGCCTGGCGCACTGAATCAGATCCATCACCTTCGCCGGCATGAACCGTAAGCGCAAGATTGTTGTCGCTCGCATACTTGAATGCGGCCGCATGCGCTGATGCAGGATTCCCGGCTTCTCCCCCGGCAAGATCGAAAGCGACCACGCCACGCTTTTTATACGAAACTGCAAGCTGTGCGAGCTCGAGTGAAACATCGGGCGCCAGATTCCGCAGCGCACAGATGATGTATCGTCCCTTGATTCCGAAATCCCGCTCAGCGCGCTCCAGTCCGCGTATGGGAGCTTCCACCGCCTCGCCCAGCGAGAGACCCTCGCGAACATTCAGGACCGGAGCGTTGCGTACTTCGATGTATCGTACTCCGTCCTTCGCAGCATCTTCTGCCAGCTCATAAGCGACGCGCTCGAGAGACTCCGCAGTTTGCATCACCGAGATGGTGACTTCGAAGCGCTTGAGGTAATCCTCGAGATTGCGCGCATCATTGACCAGCATGTATTCACGCACCTCTTCTGCGGATGCCCCGGGCATGGCCTTGCGATATTCCTTACCGAGCTCGATGAGAGTAGAGGGACGGAGCGATCCGTCGAGGTGGCAGTGCAGCTCGGCTTTGGGAAGCCGCCGAAGAAGTTCAGATGTAATGATCAATGTGTGAGCTATGTAGTTGGATTCTGGGCAGACCGCGCGCTAACAACCCGGTAAATCGCGCCCGCGTATACTTCGGAGTCCGGAGCGGCAGGCAGACCGCGACTGTCAGTAAGCATTCGAACACCGGTTCGCACCTGCTCTGCATCGCCAGGCGACACAGTAGCGAGTGCGTCAATCAACTGCGAGCCGCGGCTCGCGTCAACTGGTTTCGCATCTATATAGATGCGCACCATCTCGCTCATTCGACTACCTGAACGATTCTGGCATCCGCCGGAATGGACAGCGGCTGCGCCTGTGCGCGGAGATACTTGATCACGGCTTCCTGATCGGTAAACGGCAGCGAAGTCGCAATCATGCTCTTGTCCTTGATTGCGTACGGGTCGTTGCCAAGCATGAAGTCATTTATCACCACTGTGTAAAACGCGGCATCCGAGAGCGTTCTGCCTTCCGGAAGGCGAACATCCAATACGCGCGCGCCCGCAGCGCCTTTGGGATTGTAGGTCACTGTGAATCCGCTGATATGCACTCCCGGACTATTCGTGCCGAGAATGCGCTCCAGGTATTCCTTGAACTGGTAGCCGCGCATCCGAACCTTGAAGAGCGCGTTTCCAAAAGGCTGCACTTCGAAAAGCTGCGCAAATGTCACCGGTCCTGCGCGCAGCGGTGCTCGCACACCCGCGGTATTCGTGATCGCGAAATCCGCTTTCCCCACTGATCGAAATGCATCGGCAACGATATTCCCGAGCGCATACTGACTTCCTGAGCGCGGAAGGTCTTCTGATAGAGTCGTAATTCTTTCATTCAGGCGCGCCCCGATCTGGGCGACGGCACGCGCAACAATCGAGTCAACAGCAGGCAGCGGCTTCAGGCTATCCACGGAGATTTCCCGAACGCTCGCTGCAAACTGGCCATTGCCTGGGAGCGCGATATCCACGACAGCGACAGCCCGCCCGCTCGATCGCGCCTGCACTATCGGGATCCCGTTTATCACAGTATTGACCAGACTGTGCGAGTGCCCACTTACCATCAGGTCAATCTTCTCGGTGATCTGCGGGACGATCCTGAAAATCTCACCATTGCACGGCGTATTCCTGTCGCAAAACCCGCCGTCGTGTTCCACCGCGACAATTGCGTCGACGCCTTTCGCGCGCATTACCCGCGCAACAGAGTCGATGAGAGGTGCCGGTGGATCAAAACGCAGGCCTGTCACATTGATTGCCCGAGTCGTGCTCGGCGTGATCACCGATGCAAAACCAATTACGCCAATTTTCCACTTGCCACGCTGAATGATGGTGTCATTCGGAATCCACGGAACATCCCGGCCATCCGTGTATCGAACATTGACGCCGAGAAATGGGAAATTGGCCTGCCGCATCCGTGCGCGCAGCGTGTCGACACCCCAGTCAAACTCGTGGTTTCCGACAACGGCAAGATCATAGCGCACCTTGTTGTAGTACTCGACTACAGGCCGGCCATACGTAAGGTTAGAAACGGCAGTGCCCTGAAAGAGATCGCCGCCGTCAACAAGTATCGACACGCATTCGCCTGTGCACTCGGACCGCGCATTCTCGATTGCGCGCGCGACGTACGCCGCCCCTCCACGCACAACGCCCTGGGCATCGGGGCCTGGAACAAGCGCACCGTGAAAATCATTTGTCGAAATGACACGCAGGCGCGGACCAGTGATCGCCGCTGTCCCGCCACGAACGATCTTCCAATTCTGCGTAAAGTAATCCTCGGGGCGAACCGTTCCCTTCTGCTTCACTTCATCGATAAGCAGCTGTCTTATCTCGGCTTCTGTATTCTTGATGACGGGTGCTGACTTGATCATCGAATAGCCGCCACCGCCCGACTGACGGTAGTTGTTGATAGCCATCGTGAATGTGTCGTCCGGCGCTACTGCTTTCCCCTTGTAGGTGAGCGATGTGATTCGCTCACCGAACGGCCTGGACAGATCCATCGCATAGTCAACGCCAGAAACGATGTCGAAATTGTATCCGGGAATTTTCGGGTCTATCGCCAGTGGAGCGGTCGACGGAGTGCCAGGTGCAATCACTGGATAGAATCGGCTGCTGAAATCCAGATACTCGCGGAGCTGCTTGCCAGTGATCCGAATGACCTTGAGCGTGTTTTCGTAGGGATAGACCTGCGCAACTTGCGCAGCCGTGAGCGGACCGGGTCCGAGCGTCGCGTTTGTGTTGAACACAGAGCCTGACGCGAGGTCGGCTCCTGTGTACTTTCGCTCGACTTCCAGAACGAAGTCAACGATCGGCATGTCGCGCAGGCGCGCCGAGTCAGAGCGCCACACGAGAGCGGTCTTTCCGATAACCGCATTGGCGTACTGCATCGCGAGCTTATGGCCCTGCTCGGTTGCGGCGAGCACTGCCTGATTTTCCGGACGGTTGGCGGTCGGAATAAGCGCGCCTTTCTTTGACACAACGCCCCATTTTCCATTCGCGCGCACCATCGAGAGCGTCGCGACCGAGACGCTCGTCGCCCAGTTCTTGGGCTGCATGAGGAGCGTCTGCCCGATCACTGTTCCCGAATCACTCGCGTGCGAGTGTCCATAAATCAGCAAGTCGATTCCCGGGGCTTCGGCCGCAACGCGGGCGCTCACATCCTCCGGGGGAACTCCGGTGGACTCGTCGTAGCTCGACTGTCCAGCGAAGCCTGAGTGCACAAGTGCAACGACTACATCGGCCCCCGCAGCGCGAACCTCGGGAACCACACGCTTTGCAGTCGCAACAAGGTCATCCAGTACCAGACGTCCCTTCACCTTGTCTCCATCCCAAACTACAACACCAGGGGTCGTCAGGCCGATTACACCAACCTTGACTCCACTTCGTTCGATGATGGTCCAACCTTTATAAGGAGTACCGCCATCGAGCCGGCGGGTATTCGCGCTGAGAAATGGGAACCGTGCTCCTGCTATCGCTGAATCGAGATACGCGATTCCGTAGTTGAACTCATGGTTTCCGATTGCGGATGCGTCGTATCCAACCGAGTTCATTGCTGCGATCACCGGGTGCGGATGCTGCGGAGTAATTTTGGCAGGCACATACGTGAGCGGCGTGCCCTGAAGCAGATCTCCCGCATCGAAAACCAGCACCCGCCCCGGATTGGCTGCGCGCACTGAATCGATCACGGTGGCGGCGCGCGACAGCCCCTCTCTCGACTGAGGTGCGTTCGCGAAGTAGTCCCATCCGCGCAGGTGTCCATGCACGTCGGTCGTGCCCAGGACTACCAGACTTACCGTAGAGCCTTCTGGGGCGCTGCTGGTGCTAACTGTGGGGGTGCAGGCCGCGATTCCGACCACGGCCGCCAAAACAAGTCTCGAATGCTTCATCACTGACCCGGATTCCATCGGTTCTGAGGTGTCAAAGGTAGCAGATTTGTAACGTCTTTGTGACAGCAGGTCCGTTGACGCTCTGCACCTAGCAAGCCAACGTTCAGGCGATGACACAACCTACAGGCGGCGAGCGCGTACTTGTCGTGGATGATGAAGCCGACATAGTGGCGCTGGTGGCGTACCATCTCGCCAAGTCGGGATTCAAAGTATCCACAGCAACCAGTGGCACCGAGGCGCTCGAACGGGCTCGCCAGGAGCATCCGGCACTTATCGTCCTGGATCTGATGCTGCCGGACATATCAGGCTTCGACGTACTTAGCACTGTCCGCAGTGAGGAGCCAATAGCCGACACTCCGGTCCTGATGCTCACAGCGCGCCGCGAGGAGCCAGACCGCATTCGCGGTCTCAGTCTCGGCGCCGACGACTACCTGAGCAAACCGTTTAGTCCGCAGGAGCTGATTCTCCGGGTTAACGCAATTTTGCGCCGCACGAATGCACGGGGACGCAGTGAGTCGATAATCAGGATCGGCCAGCTTCGCATCGACAGAGATGCGCACAGCGTGACTGTCGCAGACGAAGTAATCGACCTCACTCCGACTGAATACAAGCTGCTTCTCCTGCTGACTGAGCGAAAAGGCAGAGTTCAGGCACGCGCGCATCTCCTCGAGAGCGTATGGGACGCGGCGCCTGACATCCAGACCAGGACTGTTGACATGCATGTTCAGCGCTTGCGCACCAAACTTGGCGTCGCGGGCGATCTCATTGAAACTGTTCGTGGATTCGGATACCGCATTTCCGCAAAGGCCGCCGCAAAATGAAGCTGGCCCACCGGCTTCTGCTCTACTCATGCACAATCATCGGAGTACTGATACTGGTGGTCGTGGTAATTCTCGATCAGCGTCTGCATTCCCGCATTGCTGACGAGAGCCGCGCTGAGCTGGCACGGGAGGCGAGGCTCGTAGCCGTACAATGGAGTCCGGGCGTCGACTCCGATCAGCTGGCTGACGCAGCGGGAACCGCTCTCGGCCACCGAGTCACACTTATCGACAAAAGCGGCACTGTGATCGGGGATTCCGAGTTTGACGGAGACAGCCTTCAGAAGCTGGCCAACCACGCGCAGCGCCCTGAGGTTTTTGCCGCAAACCAAACGGGAGTCGGCTCAGCACGGCGAATGAGTCCATCCCGCGGCGATGAAGAGTTATACGTGGCAGTTCGCGCACCCCGCGGTACAGCTAGGGTGTCGGTTGCGACGGGTGCACTTGAGGAAATATTCAAGCGTGCGCGGCGCGACGTACTAACGGCGGGTCTCATCGCCCTTATCCTGGCGATCCTGCTCTCAATCATTTTTGCACGCAACGTGTCGAGACCCGTCACTGAGCTGCGTGACGTGGCCAGGGCAATGGCAGACCATGACTTCAAGCGTCCGATGGTGAAGGCGCCTGGTGAAGTCGGCGAGCTTTCAGCGACGCTTCACGAGCTTGGCTCGCAGATCGAAGGACTGGAAAACATGCGCCGAGATTTCGTCGCCAACGTTTCCCACGAGCTGCGCACTCCGCTTACCATCCTGGGCGGGTTCGCGGAAACTCTCGTTGACGACGATCCGCCACCTGCAATCAGAAAGGAATTTGCGGGGATGATTCTCTCCAACGCGCGGCGCATGCAGCGCATTGTTGACGAGCTGCTCGACCTATCCCGCATCGAATCAGGCGGATGGATCCCCAAGCCGGGAATGATCAATCTTCGAGCGGCTGCCGCAGATGTAGTATCCGGCAACGCGCCCGCTGCGGCCAAGAAAAACATCGAGCTCGAATCGATTATTCCGGATAACGCACTGGAGGTGTATGCCGATGGAGCAGCCATTCGGCAGATACTCTCGAATCTTGTGGAGAATGCCATTCGGCATACCACAGCGGGAACAATCACCATTTTTACCAGCCGCGAACCTGGTGGGATTGCCATCGGAGTGCGAGACACAGGCGAAGGCATCGGCGCAGACCACCTTCCCCGCATTTTCGAGCGCTTCTACCGCGCCGATCCGGGGCGCTCACGCGAACAGGGCGGCACGGGACTTGGCCTTGCAATTGTCCGGCACATGGCTGAGTCACATGGAGGCAGGGTGCGCGCCGAAAGCGTAGTGGGAGAGGGGACGACGATAGTCGCAGTTTTCCCGCTGGCTCCCAACGCTTCCGAGCCACAGATAGACCTTCCCGGTTTGTGACACAACCGTTGCAATTCCGTTGTAAGACCCATACCTGATCGCCGCATCCTTCTGGCGTGAGAGCCACTCCGGCTCCCAACGCCCCAGGAGGATCTGGATGCAAAAGGTTTTTGGTCAGTCAATCAGAATAGCAGCGGTCTCCGCATTTGTTTTTCTATCACTGCCCGCGTCGTCTGATGCGCAGCAGCCAGCCACAAGCACAAGCCGGATTGCAGGAAGAATTATCGATGCGCGCACCGGCGCCGGTCTCACCGATGCGGGCGTTCAGGTTGCCGGCACCACTACGGGCACGCTCTCCTCGATAGATGGACGCTACGTTATCAATCGCGCTCCGTCGGGCACTGTCAGCCTTACTGTCCGCCGAATCGGCTACGCGGCAAAAACCATCACGGGAATCTCAGTAGGGGAAGGCCAGGCACTCGAGCAGAACATCTCCCTAGAGCCGGCGACAGTACAGCTTACTTCACAGGTTGTATCCGCGGCCGCAGAGCGCGGCACGATCAACGAAGCGCTCAATCATCAACGCAACTCCAGTGCGATCGTCAACTCGGTAACTGCTGACCAGATCACCAGAAGTACGGACTCTGACGCAGCACAGGCAGTTCGCCGAGTGAGTGGCGTAACGGTGCAGGACGGGAAGTACGTGTTCGTCCGCGGACTTGGCGAGCGATATACGACTGCTTCCCTGAACGGCGCCCGCATCCCGAGTCCCGAGCCGGAAAGGAAGGTCGTGCCGCTCGACCTGTTCCCCTCCGCGCTTCTGCAATCGATTACTACCTCGAAAAGTTTTACTCCCGATCAGGCCGGCGACTTTAGCGGCGCCCAGGTAAACATCAAGACCAAGGAGTTTCCTGCGCACGGGATGGTTGCCTACAACACGACTGTCGGCGTGAACTCACTGGCCACAGGAAAGACACTTATTGCTGGCCCTACAATCGGACGTGAGTGGCTGGCCGTTGCCGGCGCTGCGCGCCTGCTTCCCGCTGTCGTCAGTGCTGCGGGGAATTTCGGTGGCGTAAACCAGTCCCAGATGAACCGCGCGGTAGGCTCGTTCAGGAACGCGTGGACGCCCGTGCAGAACACGGCAGCGCCAAACCTTTCAACTGGAATTTCGCTTGGCGGCCAGCAGTCGGTTTTCGGCCGCAGCATTGGCTACATAGCGTCCGGATCGTACGCAAACACGCAGGAAGTGAAAGTTGACGAGCACCGCTCGCTCGCAGTTCCAGATGGAAAGGGAGGAACAAAGGAGTTCAACACATTCATCGGCTCCTCTGCGAATCGGAGCGTCCTGCTCGGCGGGTTGCTCAACGTAAGCACGTTGATTGGATCCGGAACTCGCATCGAGCTGAACAACACGTACAATCGGACTGCCGACAACGAAGCAAAGCTGCTCGAAGGCAGTCTGGATGAGTTTCAGTTTCCAACCAGGCGGTCGGCGCTTGGTTTCATCGAACGCACATTGCGATCGAATCAGCTTCGTATTGAGCACGCGATCGGGTCGCGTCAGCAGATCGACCTTGGATTTACCTCCTCGGGCGTTTCGCGCGTCGAGCCGGACCGATCAGAGATCGAATACGTCCGTGAGCAGAACCCGCTTACCGGTGCGCTGCTTCCATTCGCACTATTCAGCTACAACCCTGAAGGCGCGCGACGAACATACGGCGACCTGAAGGAGACCAATACTTCCACGAGCGCAGATTACCGCCTCGGATTTGGCGATCCCGCGAACGAGAAGATCCTCAAGTTCGGCGGCGCCTTCAGGTTCACCGACAGAACAGCGATCAACACTTCCTACAGTATTCTCGGATACGGATTGACTCGCGAAGCGCGCCAGTCGCAGGCGGAGCAGATATTCGACGGTCGCTTCACATCGGGCAACAGCTCCGTGTTCAGTGTCGTTCTCAACTCGACTGGCGGCTCGTACGGCGCGCAGGACCAGGTTGCGGCGGGATATGCCATGACCGAGATACCTGTCGGCGAGAAAGTAAAGGTGATCACAGGAGCGCGGATCGAGTCCTCCGAGCTTCGCGTGAACTCTGTCTCCACCGCCGGCGAGCGTGTACGCACGAAGCTGGCAAACACCGATGTGCTGCCAGCATTGATTGCAAACATTGCGATGACGTCGTCGCAGAGCCTGAGACTGTCGGCATCGCAGACAGTTTCACGTCCTGAATACCGCGAGCTGTCACCGATCACATACCGCGATGTCATCGAGCAGCGCGATATTTTTGGAAATCCACTGCTCAAGCGCGCACTGATCCAGAACTATGACGCGCGCTGGGAGATGTATCCGAACACCGGCGAAATCCTGAGCCTCGGAGTTTTTGCGAAGCGTTTCCGGAATCCTGTCGAGCGTGTTGACGTTGCAACAAGTGGCGCTTCGCAGCTTAGCTTCGTAAACGCAGACGCGGCGACTAACTACGGCGTTGAAGTTGACCTGCGGAAACGCCTCGGATGGATCGCCGAACCGCTCGAAGCGTTCACCCTCTTCACGAACGCGACGGTCATGCGCAGTGAGATTGACATCACAAGCGACAAGCTCTCGTCTCTGACCAACAAGAAGCGCGCAATGGTCGGCCAGGCTCCGTTCGTCTTGAATGCAGGAATGAGCTACGCCAGTCCGTCTGGCAAAATGACAAGCACGCTCCTGTACAATGTCGTTGGAAAGCGAATCACGGCCGCCGGTGTAACTCCGCTTCCCGACACATACGAGCTCCCGAGGAGCGTTGTCGATCTTTCCATTCAGTTCCCGGTGTACGGCGGCCTCAGCGCCAAGGTGGACGGCCGCAATCTCCTGGATGCACAAACGCGCGTCGAACAGGGCAACGTCACACGCGAGAGTTATCGCTCCGGCCGGATTTTTTCGATCGGGTTCCGAGTACAGAAGTAGACAATACCGTGACGCCCTCGTGACGTGATGCTTGCTGAAAAATCACGTCACGAGGGTTTCTTGTATCCATCATCAGGACAACATCCATCCATAGAGCCCAATGCAGATAAATAAGAAGTTATTGGTGGTCGCATTCATGACGGCAATTTCATTCACCGCAGGATGCTTCAGTGATTCAAGCGTCACAGGCGTGACCACGGGCGCAAAGGGCAACGCAGTGATCTCCGGAAATCTCACAGCGAACCGGACGCTTTACGCGGATACCGTGTACACGCTTAGCGGGTACGTAAAGGTGCAGGCGCCAGCCACGCTAACGATCCAGTCCGGCACGAAGATCGTCGGGGACACTACGGTGGCAGGCAGCTCACTCTGGATTTTGCGCGGCGCGAAGATCGACGCCCAGGGAACGGCGACGAACCCGATCGTATTTACCTCGGCGCGCTCAGTCGGCAACCGCAAGCCCGGCGACTGGGGCGGAATCATCATTATTGGAAATGCGAAGATCAACCGCACAGCGAATCCAATTTTCACTGAAGGTCCACAGAATACCGCCGAGAACTATGCAGGCGGCACCAATGACAATGACAACAGCGGCACTATGCGCTACGTGCGCATCGAGTTTGCCGGATATGATGTCTCCGGCGGACAGGGTCAGGAGCTCAACTCGCTCTCCATGTATGCAGTCGGCAGGGGAACGACGCTGGAATACATCGAGGCAGTAGCCGGCCTGGACGATTCGTTCGAATGGTGGGGCGGATCGGTTGACGCGCGTTACCTCGTCTCATATGAATCAGGCGACGACCATTTCGACTGGACTGAAGGGTACAATGGCCGCGTTCAGTTTCTGATCGGCCTGCAGACTCAATTGATTCAACCTCGCGCAGGCACAGGAACTCTTTCGACTGATCCGCGCGGATTCGAGGGCGATGGATGCGAAAACAATAAAGCAGGTTGCACCTTCGCGAACGCACCCTACTCGATGCCAGTGTTCGCAAATTTTACCGTGATCGGACCCGGGGCAGGAGTATTCGCTCAGGCAGACGGAAATGGTGCGGTAATCCGTCGTGGGTCGGGCGGCAACATGATCAACGGAATCATCGGTCGCTGGCCGCAATACGGAATCAGTCTGCGCGACGCTGAAAGCAATGCGCTTCTTGGCGTGGACAGCGTCACTGTCAGAAGCCTGATCCTCTCGGACAATGCGTCCAACTTCGAACCGGCCGGTACGAATTTCGGGCAGAATCTCAATGTGCAGGCTAACAGCATCCAGACTGTTACAGGTGTAGCCGGACTCTTTACGAGTCTCACAACGTCGTCACTGGACTGGACGCCATCGGCAACTTCCGCCGCCCGCACGGGTGGACTCGCGAGCCTGACCGGGACGAAAGTCGCTGCCCGGGTCGCAGGATTCTTCGGAGGTACGATGCTCGGCACCAGCTATATCGGAGCTGCAGATCCCCTTGGCACAAAGTGGTGGGCTGGCTGGACCACTTATGTAACAAATTGATGGTTCCATAGCAGTACTGGTTTAAGCGAGGCCGGCTGACTTGAGCCGGCCTCGCTTTTTGCATATGCCGTCCTTGCAGAAGCATGCTCCGTAACCACTAATTTGAATCATGCCTTCCACCTCGTCCGCCCGTACAGAAAGACCGAAGCTTGTGCTCGCAGATGGCGGTGCGGTTCGCACGGCCGGTGAAGAGCGCGTTGCGGCGATCGACATCGGCTCGAACTCGATTCGCGAGATTATCGCCGACGTCTCGGACTCAGGCGCCATACGCGTAGTTGACGAGCTCAAGGCTGCCCCTCGGCTCGGTGCAGGAATAGAAAAAACCGGAAGGCTCAGTGAAGTCGCGATGGAGAATGCAGTTGCAGCCCTGAGCAGGATGGCAACCCTCGCGACGCAGCTGGATGCGAAACGCGTGGAAGTCATTGCAACAAGCGCGGTCCGCGAAGCACAAAATGGCAATGAATTCATCCGCTTGGTACGGGAGAAAACCGGCCTCAAGGTTCGCGTTCTCAACGGCGAGGATGAGGCACGGCTCAGCTTTCGCAGCGCGCTAGCTCACTTCGACCTCGCCCATGGCCGGGCAGTTGTCATGGACATTGGTGGTGGTTCGCTCGAGCTTGCGCTCAGCGCCGATGGGCTCGTGGAGCGATTCATCTCCCTTCCACTGGGAGCGATTCGCCTGACCGAAAAGTTCCTCAGGTCGCGCAACAGCGTGGAAGGCCTGAGAAAATTGCGGAAACATGTCCGCCGTGAGCTGCGTCAGTCCGTATCGGCGCGTCACTGGCACGGGGCACAGATAATCTGCTCCGGTGGAACATTTACGAATCTTGCGGGAATTCAGCTGGCGCGGCAGGGCATGCACAGCGTGCGCACGATCCACGCGACCGAAGTATCACGGATAGACCTCGAGCACATCGTTGATTGGCTGAACACGATGTCGCGCAGCGAGCGAGCCGGTGTGCCAGGACTCAACGCGCCCCGTGCCGACATCATCGTGGCTGGCCTGGCTGTCGCTACGGAAGTTGTTGCGAGGCTCGAAGCGAAGCAGGTTGTGGTTTCAGCGTATGGAATTCGGGAAGGAATTCTTCTCGAAGCCGCTAGAGTTGCACCCGCATTCGCTGACGCCGGTGAAGCGCGAGCGCGATCAGTGCGCCAGCTTGCCGAGCGAACCCATTTCGAGCAGCCCCACGCCGAACATGTCCAGCGCCTCTCACTGCAGCTGTTTGATTCTATTGGGGAAAGACTTGGCTGCGACCGCGAAGAACGTGCGCTGCTGGCAGATGCCGCACTGCTTCACGATATCGGCTATCACATCAATTATGACAAGCACCACAAGCATTCGTATCACCTTATTTCACACGCAGAGCTGCTAGGCATGACGCCGGTCGAGCAGGTGGTGATCGCAAACGTTGCGCGCTATCATCGCGGGGCAGATCCGAAAAAGACCCACGGCAATTTCGGTCCGCTCAGCCCGGCAGCACGGAAAAGGATTTTCCGCCTTGCTGCTCTGCTTCGCGTTGCCGACGGTTTCG
>JANLYJ010000082.1:0-8561 GCA_031365555.1 Gemmatimonadaceae bacterium
GGATTACACGGTGACTACCATCAGGTCACGGATGAAGTGCGCTTCATTGATTTCGATCATGCGGCGAGGATTACGCAGTTTCTGCACGATGTAGTATCGAAAGTGGCGAGTTTGGATCATCGGCTGCCGCTCGATAAACCGAAACTGGATCCCACCGCCAGGTGCGTGCAGTAACGGTGTACGCGTTCAGAGAAACTGCTGGTATTGAGTTGTGAGTTTTCGGTTTTGGGTTTCCAGTCTTACATCTGCGCGAATCCGATTGTCCGCGGTGACGGCTGGTGTTTTTGACGTGGTTAGTGTGTGTGACAATCAGGGGTGCAGAATTATCGTAAGCTGAGAGTTTGGGAGCGTGCGCACGCGCTTGCTGCGGGCACACGGAATGCGACGCGTAGTTTTCCAAGACATGGATTCGGAGCTCTTCACGGCCAAATGGTTAGAGCTGCCGAATCCATTCTTTTTAATATCGTTGAAGGGTGTGGCGCGGCGTCAGCAAAGGAGTTTGCTCGATTCCTTGAAATGAGCAGTCGGTCGTCCATGGAATTGGAATCCCAGTTGGAGCTGGCGCGGGACTACGGAATCGTGGCGCCAGAAGCCTGGGCGGCTCTTACAGTAGATGTTGTGCGCGTCCGCAAAATGGTCTGGACTCTGCGGCGAAAGGTTCTAGCCGCGGCACCGCGAAACTGATAAACCCGCAACCGAAAACCCAAAACTCAAAACCAGGCTTATCTCGATAACTGGCACCTATCCTGCCTTTTGAAGGTGCATGAAAATTCTTGTTACGGGTGGTACCGGTGTCGTAGGCCAGGCGGCTGTTAGCGAACTCATCAAGCGCGGCCATACCGTAAGGCTGCTAAGCAGAAATGCAGACAAGGACGCTGAGCAATGGCCGAGCGGGATCGAGTCGTGGCCGGCGAGTGTGTCGGACGCCGAGTCGCTGCGGGGCAGCGCTGACGGATGCGACCTGGTGCTGCATGTAGCGGGTATTGTTGCTGAGTCTCCGCCCGAAGCGACTTTCGAGAACACCAATGTAGGTGGCACTCGCAACATTGTGCATGAAGCTCAGCGCGCAAAGTGTGGAAGGATGATTTACATCTCTTCGCTTGGCGCGGACACGGGCAGCTCGGGGTATCACCGGTCCAAGGTAAGGGCTGAAGAAATTGTGCGCGGGTTTTCCGGCGGCTGGATTATTCTGCGCCCGGGAAATGTGTATGGTCCCGGGGATGATATTGTGTCCGTCCTTCTGACAATGATTCGCACTCTACCAATCGTGCCCGTGGTAGGGGGAGGCGGCGACGAGTTTCAGCCGATCTGGGTTGAAGATCTCGCGAAAGTCATTGGCGCGGCGGCGGAACGCACCGACCTGCATGGAAAGAATCTCGATCTTGCCGGCGAAGACAAGACATCCATGAATGACCTCATCGATCGGTTGATTGCAATTACAGGAAGGAAGCCCCAGCGAATTCAGGTGCCATCTGCGCTTGTCAGTGCCGGTGCGGCGCTCGCGGGCCTCGCAGGAATCAAGATGCCGATTACGGAAGAGCAGCTCACAATGCTGCGGGAAGGAAACGTCATCAAGGTGCCGGGCAGCAACGCCTTAACAGGCGTCTTCAAGCTTACATCGACGCCACTCGACACTGGTCTCCGGCTTCTCGCCGACGAGCAACCCGAGAATCTTCCAGGTGAAGGTATCGGTGAACTGCAGCGAAAACTTTTCTGGGCTGACATTGCAAACAGTCAAATGTCTGCGGAAGAACTATTCGAAAGGTTTCGCACGAGATTTGGTGAACTCACGCCGTGGCACATGGATCTGAATGCTGAACCAGGAACTCCAACGACATTGGAACAGGGCGCGACACTGACGATGTCGCTGCCGCTCCGCGGCAACATTCAGGTGCGGGTTCAGGAACTCACTCCGTGCAGCGCTGTTCTGGGAACCTTGCGCGGGCACCCGCTTGCCGGGGCAGTGCGATTTCTCTCGGAACAACGAGGAGACAGTCTTCGGTTCGAAGTTCAGGTATACGACCGCGCATCGAATCCTGTCGATTGGCTCGCAATGAGAACGGTTGGAGACACCCTCCAGAGCAAGACCTGGCAGGCACTTATCGAAGCGATCATCAAGGAGAGCGGCGGTGATGCTCCCGACGGGGTCCAATTGAGCGAGGAGTCGCTCCCGCGAGATCAGGCAGAGCGGATCGAGGAATGGGTGCGAGATCTCGTTATGGCGCGCCGGCGCGGTGAGGAACTCAAAACCGCCTGACTGACTCAGGCGGTTTCTTTGCCCTCGAAATCGAGATCAGATGCACGAAGCTGGCAATGGGAGCCGCAGCCCAGCATGTACCTGTTGCGGGCAAACCAGCGGTAAAACTTTTCCGCAAGCGGACGGATAAAGGGAATCGAAAAGACCCAGGTGATGAACTTTCCTTTTGGAAGAACATCGATGATCTGCTCGAGCGCAGCGGCACCCTGCCAGGTTTTTCCATCCGATGTGCGAATGAACTGGACGGATTCCGTGTATGCGCGCGCAGGAATCCAGGGAAAGCGCGCTGCAACTCCAGCCTTCTGTGACGGAATTACTTCAAGAACGTGATTGCGATCCCATTTGTCGAGCACTGCGACCAGCCGTTTGCACACTTTGCAGAATCCGTCGTACACGACTGTGTACTCCCTCCCCGGACCACCCAGCACCGGTGCGTCCTGCGGGGACGATTCTCCTGACACCGTGAACCTGACTACCGGGACTGTCACGGCCCTGAGGTCGATTTGTCGATACTTTCGGCCGGTGCAGCAGCGGGCATTCCTGTCGGTTTAGCAGGAGCGCCAGTCGTGGCTGCTTCTCCGCGAATAACCCGGAGCTCGGGCGAATGCGACAAAGTCGCATGAACGGCGCAAAGCTGAGATGCGCGGATAGCGACGTTTGTTCGGTCGGCCGGGAGCGAGGGCCAAATCAAATCCACATCCATGGATCCAACGCGATGCGGTTTCTCGGCGAACGTCCACTTTACCGCAATCGACAAATCCTCCCATCCGATTCCTGCATTCGATGCCCACGAATGCAAAACCGAAAATGTGCAGGATGCGAGTCCGCTTGCGAGCATGTGGAAAGGCGAATACTGCGTTTCGGGGCTCGCCGCCTCGATAGTCATTGGACCGGGAAGTGGCTCGAGAAGAATGGAGTCGTCGGAGGTGAGTGTGATCTTCATTGCGTGCTTGCCGGCTGTTGCTGTGTGAGGCAGTGCAGAGTGCCGAGCCCCCAAACGAGATCCACTGCACTGATTCCAATAACATCGCGGTCAGAAAAATGCTCAGCGAGGATGCTCAGGGCGTTACGGTCATTGCGGTCGTTAAAGGTCGGGACCAAAACAACACCATTGGCGATGTAGAAATTCGCGTAGCTTGCAGGAAGTCGCTCGCCGTTCATCATGACCGCGCGAGGATACGGAAGCTGGATCACGTCCAAATGCGATTCCATCGCCGCGAACTGCAGCCTGCGAAGGTTATCCGCTGAGCGTGCGTGGTTTTCATCGCTCTCATTGTCTTCGTAGGCGAGGGCAACGACTCCGGGAGCGAGAAAACGCGCAATGTCGTCGATGTGGCCGTGGGTATCGTCTCCGACGCAGCCCTCTCCAAGCCAGAGTGTCTGGGTAGTCCCCAGATATTCTGCAAACGCCCGCTCGTAACTTTCGCGGGTCATTCCAGGATTTCGAATCTGGGTATCGCTCAGCAGCCACTCCTCGGTAACCAGCAGCGTTCCCGCGCCGTCGGTCTCGATTCCGCCGCCTTCCAGGATGAGGCGCTCACCATTGTCTGGCCGTACTGCATCGACACGCGGAAGGCCGGTGATCTTCTCCACAACCTGTCCGACTTTGACGTCGTTGGCGTAGTTGTCGTACTTCGCCCATGCATTGAATCCCCAGTTGATCAACTCAACGGATCCATCTTCGCGCTGAACGCCGGTTGGTGCAGAGTCGCGCAGCCACACACGATCCGTTGGTGCCAGGTGGAGTCTGTAGCCTGATTCGTCAACAGCATGCGCAGTCAGAACGCGCAGGGCGTCGTCGCGGACTGCTTCATTGTTGCACAGGATTTCGACGCACTCGTAGTTGTGCAGCGCGCGAACTATCTCCGCGTATACCCAGGGAATCGGTCCAAGCTTGCCTGGCCAATCGGGTTCGTGGTGGGGCCAGGCAATCCACGTTGCTTCATGCCGCTCCCATTCCGCTGGCATGCGGCGCAGCGGCATCAGCCGATGTACCTGTTCAGGATCGGCCCGTACGCATCGATACGGCGGTCCCTGAGGAACGGCCAATTGCGACGAGTCTCTTCGATGAGTGCAGGATCACACTTCGCAACGAGCACTGCGGGGTCCGTTCCTGCTTCCCTGAGGATGCGCCCAAATGGATCGCTGATGAATGAATGTCCGAAGAATTCAATGCCGTCAGTGCCTGGTTCATCCTCGTGCCCGACACGATTGGGCGACGCCACGTAAACTCCGTTCGCGATTGCGTGCGCACGCTGAGCGGTCCGCCAGGCATCTACCTGTGCTGCACCGAATTCCGCCTTTTCAGACGGGTGCCAGCCGATCGCAGTCGGATAGAAAATGATTTCAGCGCCAAGCAGGCTCGTGATCCGCGCAGCTTCCGGGTACCACTGATCCAAGCAAATCAAAACGCCGATGGTGGCGTATTTCGTTTTCCACACCCGGAATCCGCTCTGGCCGGGATGATCACCCTCATGCGAGACATGCGAGTCACCGGGCGCGAAGTAGTACTTCTCGTAGAAGAGCGGATCGTCGGGAATGTGCATCTTGCGGTAAACGCCGAGCAGCGCGCCATCAGCGTCGATTACAGCCGCCGAGTTGCGATAGACTCCTGCTGCCTGCTTCTCGAAGACAGGGACGACGATTACAACTTCCAGCTCTTTTGCAATTTTCTGCAGGCGTTCTACGGTTGGTCCCGGAATCGGTTCGGCAATATCGAACCGTTCGCACTTCTGGGCTTTGCAGAAATAGGGGGAGTTGAAGAGCTCCTGGAGGCAAATTATCTGTGCGCCCTGGCCTGCTGCCTCGCGGACGCGCTCGATCGCTCGGTCCACGTTTGCAACCGCGTCCGCTCCAACCTGCTCCTGAATTATTCCGACTGTAAAAGGCTTGGCCATATAGAGAAAAGTGACAGGTTGAGTACTAGGCAGGAAGTGGGCGAGCCGGGCGCCAATGCAGAGCTGGACGTCTTATTGCAGAATTAAGGGGTAATTAACTCATGGCCATGACAGACAAGACTGACCCTACACCAACAGCGCTCCATCCCCTCACCGGGAGTGAGCCTGTTCTTCCGACAGCTGATGGAGACCGCCGCGGCCGACGCCGTGTAGGCATTAATAGAGCGTTCAAAGCGATCAAAGCGGAGCATGCAGCGCATCGCACTCCGATGGACATGTTTTCAGAAAATCTTACCAGGGTGGCGAGCTCCACTCCCTTTTTTATCCTGCATGCGCTGGGTTTCACCCTTTGGATCATGTGGAACACGGGCTACCTGCCCGAGGCCCATGTCTTTGATCCGTATCCGTTCGGAATGCTTACGATGGTTGTATCGCTGGAAGCGATCTTCCTTTCGATCTTCGTTCTAATGACCCAGAACAAGGAGTCTGCGATCGCAGAGCTGCGTGAAGAGCTCACGCTGCAAGTCAATCTGCGGATGGAAGAAGAGGTGACCAAGACCCTGCATCTCGTCGCGGGATTGTATACGAGGCTCGGTCACACGCTTGCACGCGACCCTGAGCTGGAGCGCATGTTGGAGCCGCTGGATCCCCAGGAAATGGAGCGCGATCTCACGGAACAAATCCGCGAAGCGATTCCAAACCTGCGTCTCAAAAAGAAACTTGAACGCCAGCAGGAGAAGGCGGCAAAAGCCGCCCTCTCCTGAGACATTAGACTCGCATCATCTGACGCAGGACGTACGGGAGAATCCCGCCGTTCCTGTAGTAGCTCATTTCTTCCGGTGTATCGATCCGCGAGCGCGCCTTGAAAGTCTTGACCGATCCATCTGCGGCTGTCGCCTTAACAGTGAGCACTGAGCGAGGGGTCATCGATTCACTCATTCCCTCGATGTCGTAAGTCTCGAAGCCGGTCAACTGCAGACTCTGACGTGTTTGGCCGTCGACAAATTCGAGAGGAATGACTCCCATCCCAACCAGGTTTGAGCGGTGAATACGCTCGAAGGACTCAGCGATCACTGCGCGAACGCCAAGCAGCAAGGTGCCCTTTGCAGCCCAATCGCGCGATGATCCTGTTCCGTATTCCTTGCCTGCGATTATGACGAGCGGCACGCCGTTCTTTTGATATTCCATCGAGCCGTCATAAATCGAGACAGCTTCAGCTCCTGGCGCGGTTGCCGTCCATCCGCCTTCTGTTCCAGGTGCAAGCTCATTCCGCAGACGAATGTTCGCAAAGGTGCCGCGCATCATTACTTCGTGGTTACCGCGCCGCGCACCATATGAATTGAAATCAGTTGTCTTTACGCCCTGAGCGATCAGCCATTTGCCTGCCGGGCTGGCTGCCGGAATCGACCCCGCGGGCGAGATATGATCCGTTGTGATGGAGTCGCCGAGCATCGCGAGTGCCTTGGCGCCGGTGATGGGCCTAATTCCCGGCGGCGTCATCGTCATCCCTTCGAAGAAGGGAGGATTTTTCACATATGTCGAAGTCTGATCCCAGGCGTAAAGATCGCCCTCGGGAATCGGGAGTCCGCGCCAGCTCTCGTCGCCGGTAAAAACATTCGCGTACTGAGTTTTGAACATGTCTGCCTTGACTGACCGAAGAATTTCATCTTCGATATCCTTGGGCGCAGGCCACACGTCGCGCAGGAACACAGGTCCATCCTTGCCGATGCCGAGCGGCTCGCTTTCGAAGTCGATGTCCATGCGGCCGGCGAGCGCATATGCAACTACAAGCGGCGGTGATGCGAGATAGTTGAAGCGCGTGAGCGGGTTGATTCGCCCTTCAAAATTTCTGTTACCGGACAGCACGGCGGAAACAATCAGCTTTCCAGTTTCAATCGCTTCTGCAACAGGCTCAGGCAGCGGCCCCGAGTTGCCAATGCAGGTAGTGCAGCCGTAACCAACGATGTTGAAGCCAAGCTTTTCGAGCGAGCCGAGAACGTCTGCATGCTCGAAGTAATCGCGGACGACCTTCGAACCCGGGGCAAGGCTGGTCTTCACCCACGGCTTGCTGGACAATCCCTTCGCGACGGCGTTCCGTGCGAGGAGGCCTGCTGCGAGCATGACGCTCGGATTTGATGTATTGGTGCAGCTCGTAATTGCAGCAATGACAACGGCGCCGTGCTTCAGGCCGAACTTCTGTCCATTCATCTCGACTGGAATGGCTTCGTACTTGTTGGCCTGTTCTTCCTGGGTTTCTGCCATGACAGAGGTAGAAATTTCTGGCACAGCGGAAACTGCGGTTGCCCTGTTCAGCACGGCTTTACCCGCGAGTGTGCCAGCGCGGTCGAGTTCGGCTGAGAGCGCTTCCTGGAACATTTTCTTCGACGCATCGAGCGGCACGCGATCCTGCGGACGCTTTGGTCCTGCAATGCTCGGACGCACAGTGCTAAGGTCGAGGTCGATCGTATCCGTGAAGTCCGGATCGGGAGTTTCATCGGTTCGGAAAAGTCCCTGCAGTTTTGCGTATGCTTCGACAAGCTTGATCTGGTGCTCATCGCGCCCTGTGAGGCGGAGGTAGTTCAGCGTTTCGTCATCGATGGGGAAGAAGCCCATCGTTGCGCCATACTCGGGTGCCATATTCGCGATCGTCGCGCGGTCGGCGAGTGAGAGTGAGGACAATCCCGCACCGTAAAATTCGACGAATTTTCCAACGACTTTTTTCTGGCGAAGCATCTGCGTGACGGTGAGGACAAGGTCGGTTGCTGTCGCTCCCGGCGGGAATTTTCCATGAAGCTTGAATCCCACAACTTCAGGTATGAGCATGGAGACAGGCTGTCCCAGCATTGCCGCTTCAGCTTCGATTCCGCCGACGCCCCATCCGAGGACGCCGAGTCCATTCACCATCGTGGTGTGCGAATCAGTTCCGACCAGTGAATCCGGATATGCAGTGGATTCACCATCCACTGTATTGACGTACACGGCCTGTGCGAGATACTCGAGATTGATCTGGTGAACAATTCCAGTGTCGGGTGGGACTACGCTGAAATTGTTGAACGCTTTCTGTCCCCACCTGAGAAATGCGTACCGCTCCTGGTTGCGCTCGAACTCGCGCTCTGCATTGATGAAGAAGGCGGCTTCTGATCCGTACTCGTCAACCTGCACAGAGTGATCGATGACGAGATCGACCTGCTGAAGCGGATTGATTCGCTTTGGGTCGCCGCCGAGCTTCGCGAGTGCGTCGCGCATTGCTGCGAGGTCCACAACTGCGGGAACGCCGGTGAAGTCCTGAAGGAGAACGCGCGCAGTGCGGAACGCGATTTCCTTTTCAAGTTTGTCCTTCGTTTTCCATGACGCGAGTCCTTCGATATCGGCGCGCTTGACGAAAGCGTCGTCCTCATTTCGAAGCA
>JANLYJ010000157.1:0-3204 GCA_031365555.1 Gemmatimonadaceae bacterium
GGCCAGCCGCGTTGTAGTCGAACACTTCCCTGTTCAGCACCATCTGTCCAGCCGAATCCGTTGGTGCCGGCGCTGGTGACTGCGCCGTAGCTGCGACGGAGGTCGAAGCAAGCGCAATAAGCAGGAGCGTGACTTTCTTCATCGGTCTTCGTCGATTGCGTCAGACAGCGCTGTATGCGCGACATATGTCTGAACCTGGAACCCGGTGTCAATCAGCGATTCGTCCTTCTTTGCACGACTTAGTTTCTTGTCGTTTCGGATGGCCGGTTTCATTTCAAGCGTGACGGGAGCAATGATGCGGCTCAATGATCCCACATTGCTGAGAAATCTTCCGACCGCATGGTATCCGCCAGTGACTGACATCTTGTAGCGATAGGTATCGAACTGCTCACCCTGCAGAACCGGCAGCGGCTCGACTGTCGCGAGATCGAGTCCGACGCGACGCGCGGCTGTCGAAATATCCTCGAGAAGCGCTGGCACTTCGTTGCTCGTCGGCACAAGGCGACGCATCACCTTCAGGCGACGCTGATACTCATCGGCCTGTGTGCGCAGCTTGTCCACGCTTCCCGTCGCATAGTCTTTCTTTGCCTGCGCATTTGCAGTCTCGAGTGAATCGACCCGGAGTGCCAGTGCGTCGATCTCGGCAGCTTTTGGCTTATGCATGAAATACATGTATGCGCCTGTGAGGAGCAGTGCGACTACCACGACTGTGGCCAGCCTCTGTTCGCGCTGAGTCATGTTTGAGCCGATAGCCATTATTCGCTCGTAAGCGAAAGAGGAACAGTCTGGATGATTCCCGGACCCGGACGCTCGGATTCTGCCTCGAGCACGAACTCCGTGACTTCTTTCCCGCCTTCCGTCATCACAAGCTCTGATCGAGCGATCTGCACATTGCGTATGAATGGGGACTGCTCGAGCGATTTCATGAATCGCGTGAGCGCCTGAATGTCTACGGTCTGCCCGACAATGCGAAAGCGCGTGGATTGTGTCGCGGCCATAAGCAGCGAATCAGCCTTGGCCTTCTTGAGCGCCGCCTCCTTGTCCTTGTCTCCGCCTTTCTTGACGGTGGTCGTATCCCACGCCGCTGCGTTCGGCGGCGAGCTGGTCTGAATCACTGAAGTGAGCCAGGTGTAGGGCGGCATTGCAGCACTGATTTCTTCAAGCAGGTGCGGCCACAGGAACCTGCTGTCATCGATGGATTTGATGACTGCCAGCTGCTGGTACAGCGAATCACGTGTGGCCTCGGCTTTACGCTTGGCCGTGAGAACCGCTGTGTATCGCGCAGAGTCCTGAACAGCCTTGAGCTCGCGCTCCTCCAGCTCGTGTGAACGCGTAGACTGCTTCGAGTGCAAAACTCCGATAGTCGCCAAAGCCAGCAATGCGCTTGCAACTGCCGCAACAAGCCACCGGTCTTTTGCGCGCTCATTCAGCGACGCGAGAATCTGCGCAGGCTGGAGCCGCCCGCCCTTGCCTCTCTCAGCGGAACCCGGAAGAAGATTGATCTGAATCAAGCGCGGATTTCCACTATTGGCGAAGTGCCAGACCGATCGGCAGCATCAGGAGCGGTGCCACTTCGTCGGTGATCAGTGAATCCAGGGCGCCATCGCGAATATGCAGAGTGGCAAGCGGATTTCCCATCTCCACGGACACGCGCAGGAACCGTCCGAGAATTTCGTTGATGCCAGGTGACCGCGCGCCACCACCGCAGGTGTAAACGGCGCGCAATTCCCCACCACGCTTCGTCTGCGTAAGAAAGGCCGCGGTCCGCTCTACACCCGCTGCAATCTCCTGCCCACGCCGATCCAGAACCGCATCGAGCTGAGTGGTGCGATCATAGCCGCGAATAAGCGCTTCAGCGTCCGCCGCCGAAAGTCCATGTTCACGCTGAAGATCTTCCCGAAATCTGCGTGTGCCGACTGGAAGGTCACGAGTCATGACTGGAACACCGTCGTCAACGATATTGATAGTGGTCACTTCGTGACCGATGTTGACCAGCGCGACTACTCCGGACATCGCATCGGGATAGTTCGCCTCGAACGCGTTGTGAAGCGCGAACGCATCGACATCCACAATCGAGGGAGTAAGTCCCGCTTCTGTAAGCAAACGAATCTTTGCTTCAACCAGCTCTTTCTTGGCGGCAACGAGCAGGACACTCATCTCGTCGGTCATGGATTCGGGATCCAGCACCTGAAAATCCATTTCAACGGATTCGACATCAGGTACATGCTGCTCGGCTTCCCATCGCATCAGCTCACGCGCCTGCTGTTCCTTGACGCGCTCAGTCTGGATCCGCTTGATGATCACTTCGCGGCCGCCAACTGCGGTCACGACATTGCTGGACTGAACACCAGCCTGGATCATCGCATCGCGAATCGCATCGGCAACAATTCCGGAATCCATCACCTCACCTTCAACAATTGCATCGCTGCTCAGGGGAGTGATGGCAACACGAACGAGCTCGGGCGCTGCCTTCCCGTGGTCGATGACGGCGACCTTGATGAGGCCCGAACCAATATCCAACCCAATTGTGGTTTTTTTTCGGCGGAACGACGCCAACAGTTTTTCTTTCACAAAATGGGGCTAAGGTTCGGCCTGGCAGCACATTAACGAGCGAACGGCTGAGAAGGTAACGCGATTTTGCACGTTCTAAAACAGTTCGACCCAGCCCCTGCCTGGGAGCCTTAACGCGCGGAAAATCCCAGCAGAATCCGCGCCTACCTCTATAGTAACGGCGACCCGACGAATAAAACGTTCGTTTGCCCTAAGGGCAATAGGGTCCGGAGTCACTCCTTCAACAAAGAAGAGCGTGGTGTCCAGCCGCGCAATCATAACGGCGACCGGTACCGGACCAGTCAGGTGAAGGGTGAGATGCTGGGCCGGACGGAGCGCCATTGCCGCCGACCAGTCCTGCGCAGCAATCGAACTTTCGACTGCACTTTCCGCTGCTGCCAGTGCGCGGGTAGAAAAAAGTTGGGCTGCCGACGCGCGGGTGTCTTCTCCGCTCGCGAACGCCATCGCGGTACAAAGCGCGCCGAAAAGAATCAGTACGAACAGTGCGAGCAGCACAGCAAACCCGGCTCGTGCGCGCTTCACGGGTGCCTGCCGCTTTTCATGATCTGAGTGGACTGGAGACCGGTGAGACCGGTGAGGGAACCGCGTTGCTCAACTTCAATTCGCCGGTGCGTCCTCTCACCGGTCTCACCG
>JANLYJ010000231.1:0-8630 GCA_031365555.1 Gemmatimonadaceae bacterium
CCGAGCTCCAAGCTAGCTGCTTAGCGCTCCTAGCTTGGTAGTTCTTATGTGGCAGTTCTTACGGCCGCAGTCTGTTCATCGTGCGAGGGAAGGCAATGGCCTCACGAACGTGATGAATCCCGCATATCCAACCTACCGTCCGCTCGAGCCCTAGGCCGAAGCCAGAGTGCACGAACGTCCCGTACTTTCGCAGGTCGAGGTACCAGCCATACGCATCAACTGGCAAACCTTCCTCGTGAATCCGCGCTAACAGCTTGTCGTAGTCATCCTCACGCTGCGACCCGCCGATGATCTCGCCGTAACCTTCCGGAGCCAGGCAGTCATCGCACAAAACGGTGCGCGGATCTGCCGGGTTTTCCTTCATGTAGAAAGCTTTCGCTTCCTTCGGGTAGTTCATGATAAAAATCGGGCGGTCGTAGTCTTCGACGAGAAGCGCTTCGTCTTCGGCGCCCAGATCTGCTCCCCACTCGATGGTGCTTCCCTTTTTCTGCAGGGTCTTCACTGCGTCCGTGTAGTCAATCCGCGGGAAGGGTGCGACCACGCTCTCAAGTTTCGAAATGTCCCGCTCCAGCTCGGCGAGCTCGGGGCGACGACGCTCCAGGCAGCGCTTCACCAGGTAGGAAACGAATTCCTCCTGCAGCTGCATGTTGTCGTTCGAATCGTTGAATGCGACTTCCGGTTCCACCATCCAAAACTCGGTGAGGTGGCGGCGGGTCTTGGATTTTTCCGCACGGAAAGTCGGGCCGAAACAGTAAATCTTCCCGAATGCAGCAGCGGCTGCTTCTCCGTATAACTGTCCCGTCTGCGCTAGGTAAGCAGTGCCTTCATCGAAGTATTCAGTCGAGAAAAGTCCACTGCGCTCGCCAATGGCGGCCGTGAGCACCGGAGTGTCCACAAGCGTGAAATCGCGCTCGTAAAAGAAGTCCCGAATACCCTGTTCAACTTCGTGCCGAATCTTTGCAATCGCGCGCTGGCGCGGGCTTCTCAGCCAGAAATGCCTGTTGTCCAGAAGGAAGTCGATCCCATGTTCCTTCGGCTGGATCGGATAGTCCAGAGGGCTCGCGCCTACGATCAGCAGGTCGGACAGCCCAAGCTCATACCCGCCAGGAGCGCGCGCATCCGCTCGCACTTCGCCCGCCACGTCCACTGATGTCTCGAGAGTAAGCTGTCCAAACCGTTCCCACACCTCAGGTGTGACGGTATTTTTCACAAGCACGGTCTGCAGCAGTCCGCTGCCATCACGCATGACCACGAAGGCGACCTTGCCTGACGAGCGGAGATGCGTAACCCATCCACGCACGCGGACAGTTTGGCCGGTGTGTGAACTCAGCTCGGATATTCGGGAGTAAGGAAGCGCCATTGAGGAACTGTAATAGAGCGAAAGAGGGCGGCAAAGTAGGTTTGCCCTCTAAGGGTGTCAACTTTTCATGAGTCTCCGCGCGCGAATTGTGCTCGGACTCGTCGCAATTGCGGCGATTCTACTCATTCCCTTCGGGTACGCCCTCAGCTCCATCGAGAACCTGCACAACACGACCCGCGCGCTCCGCGATCGTGAGTTTGCGGCGTCACTCCTCCTCGGAGCTTTCCGCGAAGTAACCGAGGATCTGGACAGATCCGAAGATGCGCTGCTCTTCCTGCACGACAGGGCCAGCACAGCGCGCATGGAAAACACGCTTCGGCGTGTTGAAGTCATGGCAGATTCACTTCGTATCTACGGCCTGGCGCCCACAGGCGTCGCTGTGCGAAATGCAACGGCATCTGCACGCGCTGCTGCTGCCGACGAACTTTCCGCCGCAGCTGCGGGACGCGGCGCGGTAGCTGAAGGCATCTCAGTTGACCAAACCAGACCAGCGATCGCCGAAATCAAACGCGCGATTCTGGACGGAGAGGTGACGCTTCGAAACCGAACAGTCGCACGTGTGGACACCGCGACCATTTACGCCGACAGGGCTCAACGCGTGGGAATGGGATCGCTTGGCTTTGCTGTGCTCATCGCCGCGCTCCTCGCATTCTGGCTTGCGCGAAGCATCAGCCGGCCGGTCTATGAGCTCGATCGGGGAATGCGCGCCGTCGCAGAAGGCGACTTCTCAGTTCCGCTCGAATACTCCTCCAAACGCCGCGACGAGTTTGGACGACTGAGCGCGAGCTACTCCTCCATGGCGGCCCAGCTGGCTGAAGTGGACCGGATGAAGGCGGAGTTCATTTCCGTCGCTTCGCACGAGCTGAAAACTCCGATCAATGTCATCATCGGGTATGTCGAGCTTCTGCAGGAGGGAGTGTACGGCGAAGTCTCTCCCAAGCAGAGCGACATTCTCGGCACGGTCATGAAGCAGGCGAACAGTCTCACTCGTCTCGTGAAACGGCTGCTCGACATCAGCCGCTTTGAAGCGACTGGAGGAAAACTGGATACTCGCGATATTCATCTTCCTCGCTTCCTCACGAACATGGAGTCCTCCTTCCGGGTGCTGGCCAATCAGCGCGGCATCGACTTCTCTATCTGCCACGCGCCGAATCTTCCCGAGACCGTTCACTGGGATGAGGACCGCATGAATGAGGTCCTCGGAAACCTGCTATCCAACGCGTTCAAGTTCACTCCGCGCGACGGAAAGGTTATCCTTGAAGTCGAACGTTTCGACAGTTCCGTTCGCATCACCGTTTCGGACACAGGAGCCGGCATCGGTCCCGATCAGCTGGCTCATGTATTTCAGAAGTTTTTCCAGGCTGACAACCAGGCGCAGGCTGCGGTCAAGGGCACTGGTCTCGGCCTGGCGATTGCGAAAGAAATTGTCGATGCACACAAAGGTATAATTGCCGTTGAAAGCACCCCTGGAACGGGTTCGAAATTCACTGTCATTCTGCCATTCGCAGCTGAGTCGAAACGTCGCCCGCTTGTCGCATCGTCCTAAACGAGAAACTGTGATTCGGAAATTTCTTGCTTCAGCAATGCTGTTCGTGGCTGCATGCGCGCCAATCAACCGGCTCCGCACACCCGCGTACGAAACCCAGTGGCCAATTGCAGTCCGGCGCGCAACTCTCGCTGCCGACTCGGGGAACTACGGAAATGCAGAGCGAATTCTGGCTACATTCGCATCTGAAAATCCCCTCACGCGCGAGGCTCACGAAATTCTCTTCTGGCGTGCGCTGTTCAAGCTCGATCCGGGCAACACGACAACCGGCTCGGCAATCGAAGGCATCGTGCTGCTCGACAGGTACATTGCTGATCCGGTCACACTTGCCTACCGCGCCGAAGCCACAATCCTCAAGCGGCTCGCTGTGACGACGCAGGTGCTGCAGTCGAAAACGACGACTGCTCCGGTTCGCGACACAACCATCGTTAAGACAACGAACGAAGTTGAAGTTGCCGCGCTGCGCGCTGAACTTGCGAGAACGACCGCGGAGCTGGACCGGATCAAGAAGCGGCTCGCAAATCCCAACAAGTAAGGTGAACGACAACACTCAGCGATTTGCTCCAAGCCAAAGCTGCAAGCAACCAGATGGCTTGTAGCTTGTAGCTTCGGCTAGTAGCTAAACGCTGTACGTTGCTTTTTTACCCAACCCTAAAGAGCTCAAGAGCTCTGCCGTACCTCTGGGACAGCACCCGTTTGATCCCCGCATTCGCCGCCGAAGAAAGCTCGGGATCCTCCACAAGCAACTCCTCCGCGGCAACCCGCGCCTGAACGCTCAACCGCTCATCGCGAATCGGATCCGCAATCCGGAATCCCGCGACGCCGCTCTGCTCCTGACCGAAAAGATTTCCCATTCCGCGCATCCGAAGGTCAGCACGCGCGATCTCGAATCCGTCTTCAGTTTCCACGAAAATTCTTAGACGGTCCGCGGCCTCAGGGCTGACGTCGCCGAGCAGAATGCAAAACGATGCTTCAGCACCCCGGCCCACGCGGCCGCGCAGCTGGTGCAGCTGCGACAGGCCGAACCGCTCCGGATGCTCGATCAGCATGACTGTGGCATTTGGAACATCGATCCCGACTTCGATCACAGTCGTTGCAATCAGGATGTCAACTTTCCCGTCACGAAAATCGCGCATGATGGTGTCGCGTTCCTGCGAGGGAATGCGGCCATGAATCAGTGCCACCCTCCTCTCCGCAAACGGACCAGCCGCAAGTGACTCGTACATGGTGGTTGCTGCCTTCAGGTCAGTTTTTTCTGACTCCTCGATCACCGGATAGACTACATATGCCTGCCTCCCCTTTCCTGTCTCATTCACGACGAATTCCAGGACGCGCGATCGCGCTGAATTGGGACGCATCACTGTGGAGATTGGCTGTCTGCCGGCGGGACGCTCGGTGAGTGTGCTTACGTCTAGATCGCCGTACATGGTAAGGGCAAGCGACCGCGGAATCGGCGTTGCGCTCATGAGCAGAATGTCGGGGGTTTCTCCCTTTGCGCTGAGTGCGGCGCGCTGCTCCACACCGAAGCGGTGCTGTTCATCGATTGTTGCGAATCCGAGCCGCCCGAATACTGTGTCCTTCTGCACGAGCGCGTGCGTGCCGATCACAAGAAGCGGGTCTGACGATGCGGTCATCTCGGCAGCGCGCTTACGCACTTTCGTTGACTGGCTTCCCGTGATGAGCAGCGGCTCTATGCCCACCGGAGCCAGCATTCGACCGATACTCCTGAAGTGCTGTTCGGCGAGCAGCTCGGTCGGCGCCATGATCACCGCCTGATATCCGTTTTCCATGGCAAGCAGCGATGCAAAGAGCGATACGATGGTCTTTCCGCTTCCTACATCGCCCTGGAGCAACCTGTGCATCCGCTTGTCGCTGCACATGTCACCGACGATCTCCTTGATCGCGAGCAGCTGCGAATTCGTCAGCGCGAAAGGCAGTGCCTCGCGCAGCTTCGTAGTCAGGTCGCGTCGGTTCCTGAACGAGATTCCCGCCCGGCGGTTCCGCGCAATCATGTTGGCGCGGCGGTGCAGTATGTGAAGGAAAAGCAGTTCCTCGAAAGCGAGCCGGTCGCGCCCTCGCAGCGCTTCGTCCAGTGATTTCGGGCGGTGCACCATCCTGAATGCGTCGCCGAGATCCGGGAGCTCAGAAGAGTCCAGCATTCTCCGCGGGAGATACTCTTTCACATTTTCGAGCAGCGCATCGAGATTCGCTTCTACAATCGATCGAATTGCCTTGAATGAAAGCCCTTCGGTCGCCGGGTACACCGACAGCACGCGGCCGCCTGTCAGTCCTGACTCTTCCGCGCCGAGATTGACAAATTCACGCGGACTGAGCTGGCGTCCGTGAAAGAATCGCACTGTTCCTGTGAGCAGAAGGTTGTCGCCCTTCTGTATTGTGCGGTCAAGGAACGGCTGACCCGGCCAGGATACTTCCACCATTCCAGAGTCGTCACGAATGACAGCCTGAAATATCCTCAGGCCTTTCCGGGTTGGAATGATTCCCTTCGATATGACCTGACCGACAACGGTGGCGTCGTCACCAATCTGCAGTGAGGATATTGGCCGGACTGTGCTCGCGTCCTCGTACCGGTGCGGGATGTGGTAGAGCAAATCGCCTGCGAGCACGATTCCCAGTCGCCGCAGGGCTTCCGCGCGGTTTGGCCCTACTCCCTTGAGAAAATTCGCAGGCATTTCCAGCGATGCCCGGGATCCACGCGCTATTTCCCTGCCTCGTTCGGGCGTAGGTTCAGCCCTCGAGGAGATTGGACGCAAATTCGCCCGCGTCGAACGGAACGAGGTCGCCAGCCTGTTCACCGGTGCCAATGAATTTCACCGGAATATTGAGTGCCTCGTGCACTGCGACCACCACACCCCCGCGAGCAGTTCCGTCCAGCTTTGTGACAACGATCCCGGACACCGGAACAGCTTCGGAAAAAGTCCTGGCCTGCGCTATCGCGTTCTGACCAATCGTTCCATCCAGTACCAGCAGCGATTCATGCGGTGCGCCCGGAAGACGCTTCGCAATCACGCGGTTGATCTTCTTCAGCTCCTCCATCAGGGACGAGCTCGTATGAAGTCTCCCTGCGGTATCCACGATCACGACATCGATTCCCTTCGTCACGCCCGCATCGATTGCCTGAAAGGCTACGGCCGCCGGATCCGAGCCCGGCTGCCCTCCCACAAACTCGGCGCCCGTGCGCGAAGCCCATGCACGGAGCTGATCGATCGCACCGGCCCTGAAAGTATCCGCTGCCCCTACCAGAACAGTTTTTCCCTCACTCCGAAGACGCGCTGAGAGCTTTCCAATGAATGTGGTCTTTCCTGCGCCATTTACACCGAGGACAAGGATTACACTCGGCGTCTCGGCGAGTTGTAACGTCGCTTCGCTGTTGCCGGCCAAGAGAGCATTCCTGATTCCCCCGTGCAATGCTCCCATGAAATCATCCTGGGTCTTGATAAACCTCTTTTCGCCTTGTGCTCGACTTCGGCCACCAGTTTCATGGTCGTTGTCACTCCGAAGTCAGCCTCTAGGAGCAGCGCCTCCAGCGACTCGAGAGACCCCTGAATCGTAGATCCACGCGCGATTGCCGTGACATCGGTGAGGGCAACATCTTTGATTTTTTGCCAAAGGGTGCGACGAGGAAGGTCGCCTTCTTTGCGAAGCAGTCTGCTCATGCTTTGAAAGTTAAGCGGGTTGAGAAGAGAAAAGCTTTTGCCACAGAGACCTCAGAGACCTCAGAACAACATCACAGCTTTCGGTGGGGTATTTCAGGAGAACATCTCCCGTTTTCGAGATGTTTTTCCCATCAAAAAGTATCCGACAATGATCTCGGTATGTCGTTCTGCGGTCTCTGCGGCAACGCTTTTGTATTCGATATGGAGAACGACAAAAAAAACGCCACCTCTCGGCGGCGCTCAAATGTAGGTTGGAACTAACTCAGTCGGTGCCCGCTGGTTTGACTGCGAACAACGACGCGAGTGTGTTGGCCCGGACGCGCTGGAAGGTTGACTGTTCACGTGAAGGAATCGGCTCTCCACCCCGCATTCTCAGTGCGACGCGTGGATCGCGCTGTCTTCCGCCTACCAGCACTTCGAAGTGAAGGTGGGGGCCCGTTGCCAGTCCGGTCATTCCTACGAATCCAATCGTCTTGCCGATGTCAACGCGAGTGCCGCGACGAACTCCGCGTGCAAAGCCGCGCAGGTGACCATAGCGACTGACAAAACCGTTGCGATGCTTGATCTCAACGACGTTGCCGTAACCGCCCTTTCTTCCTGCGAAGATGACAATGCCGTCGCCAATGGTGCGCACAGGCGTTCCGGAACTAGCAGCGTAGTCGGTCCCGGCGTGATTCCGCCATCTTCCAAGCACGGGATGAAAGCGCATCCCGAAAAAGCTCGAGATTCTGCGGAAAGCTACCGGAGCGCGGAGGAATGCCGCGCGCAGTGAGCGTCCATCTGAATCGAAGTACTCGCCGCTCGTTGCGTCACTCTTGAAATGAATGGCGTCATATTCATTTCCGGATAGTGCAAGACGTGCCGCGAGAACCTTACTGATCATCACCGCGCCCGTCGGCTTTTCTATCCGCTCGACGAGAACATGGAACTGATCGCCTTCCTGGAGATCCCGGCTCATGTCAACGCGGTACTCGAAGATGTCGGCCAGCGAGAAGGCCAGACCGTTGCGAGCGCCGCGTGGCAGTGCCTGACCTGCGGCCTTATCGATTGCGTTGAACAGGTTGGAGTGAATCACACCCGCGACAACCAGAGTATCGATCTTGTCCTTGTCGTTCGCGACAATGACGAGCGGCGCAACCGTTACTTCGGGTGCGATCTCATTGGCGGTCTCATGAACGAAGTCGAACAACGACGCCACACTCGCCGGCGCTTTAAGCGATGGCGAGGAGGGTAGAGGCGGAGTGGCTCGCATTGCAACAAATGCGAGCCCGCCAACTATCGAATAGGTAAGAAGTCGTGCGGTTGCAGCCTTCAATCCATCTGTCTCCGAATGAATGTCGGTATTTCCATGTCACTCAAATCCTGCTGCCCATTGTCGAGCTTGTCCTGAACAGACGACGGTGGGTTGAGCGGAGTAACGCGGCGCGCAATATCGCTGTTGGCAGCGGTTCGCGAAATACCGGAATTCGGTCGGGCCAGCTTCTGATTGGGGAATGGAATGACTGAAGGGATAGGCCTTGCTTGCATTCCCGTGTTCGATGTCGCCGAGGGTGCAAGTGCACCCTGAACAGCACGGTCGAAACCGGTCGCAATCACGGTCACCCTTATCTCACCCTGCATTGCAGGCTCGTGAACGGCGCCGAAAATAATCTCAGCGTCTTCACCAACTGCATCGTGAATGATTTCGTTGATCTGGTGCACTTCGCCGAGCGTCAGGTCCGCGCCACCGGTGATGTTGACGAGTACGCCGGTCGCGCCTGAGATGGAAACGTTATCGAGCAGCGGGCTGGCGATCGCCTGCTGCGCCGCCTCGACCGCACGGTTCTCACCGCGACCCATTCCCGTTCCCATGAGCGCCGATCCACCAGCCTGCATCACCGTGCGTACGTCCGCAAAGTCGACGTTCACCAATCCGGGGTTGTTGATGACTTCCGCGATGCCGGACACCGCGCCGTGCAGCACGTCGTTCGCAGCGGCATACGCATCGAGGACCGACACGTCGTCGCCAAGCACAGTCATCAGCTTGTCGTTCGGAATCACAATGAGCGAG
>JANLYJ010000239.1:0-3410 GCA_031365555.1 Gemmatimonadaceae bacterium
GCGGGCAGCCGCGCCTCCTCATGCCCTCGTTCGTTGCGCCGGATGCAGCTGAATATCTCGTTGGCATCGGTGTCCGGCTGGTCGGCGTCGATTACCTGTCGGTCGAGCAGTTTCATTCAGGCCATCACCGCACTCACCACGTTCTTCTGGATAACTCAGTGATAATCGTAGAAGGCTTGCAGCTCTCGGAGCCTCCGGAAGGCGAATACAACCTGATCTGCCTCCCGCTCAAGATCGAGGGCTGCGACGGGGCACCGGCCCGCGCGATCCTCACAGAGTCCATCACGTGAGTCTAACGCATGTATTCGTTGACATAGGTGGTGTGCTCGGCACCAACGGCTGGGACCGCGAGCAGCGGCAGCGGGCGCTTGAGAATTTCAAGCTCGATAAGGCTGACTTCGATTTCCGTCATCAGGAAATCGTAGGCGCCTGGGAAGAGGGACGCATGTCGATGGATGAATACATGCAGCTCACAGTTTTCTCCTGTCCCCGTGAGTTTTCGCCCGAGCAGTTTCGTGCTTTCGTTTTCGCCCAGAGCGTCCCGTATCCCCAGTCAATCGCTGCGGTCTCGGAACTGGCCCGTCTGGGCACTCACACAATGATGACGCTGAACAACGAGTCTGCCGAGCTCAACAAACACCGCATAGCCACCTTTGGACTCGCTCCAATATTCAGTGCATTCCTGTCATCCTGCTGGCTCAGCGCGCGAAAGCCGACGAAGGCGTTTTTCGATCGTGCTTTTGGGGTGGCAAACGCACGCCCCGAGGAATCACTTTTGATAGACGACAGGGAACAGAATATCGTGCGTGCGCAGGAGCTGGGAATGCAAACTATTCACTGTACCGATCCCGCAAGGTTACGAACCCAAATGGTAGACGCAGCGTTACTTCCGCCGGAAAAATGAAATGAGAATTGCAATGATCGGGTTGGGGAAGATGGGCGGCAACATGACTGAGAGGCTGCTGGGAAAGGGACACGAGGTTGTCGTGTTCGACCGGAGCCAGGAGGCTGTGGCAAAGTATTCGGCTATTGGCGCCAAACCCGCTAAGAACCTGGACGATCTTCTCTCACAGCTGCAGTCACCGAAAGTTGTCTGGATCATGGTGCCCGCTGGAAAGCCGGTGGACGAAACGATCGCTGCAGTTTCTGCAAACATGAGTGCAGGCGATATCATCATCGACGGTGGAAACTCTAACTTTCATGATTCGATGCGTCGGGCTGCGGACCTCCAGAAGAAAAGCATCGAGTTCATCGATAGCGGCACGAGCGGTGGAATCTGGGGACTGGCAAACGGTTATTGCCTGATGATTGGCGCGACCGAATCTGCATTCAAGGTCTGCGAGCCGATATTCAAGTCTCTCGCCCCCGCGGATGGCTATGCTCATGTCGGTCCGCCGGGCGCGGGGCACTATGTCAAAATGATTCACAACGGAATCGAATACGGACTCCTTCAGGCGTATGCCGAGGGATACGAGATTCTCAACGCATCGCGCGACTTCAAGCTCGATCTGCATCAGATCGCTCAGGTATGGAATCACGGCAGCGTAGTCAGGTCATGGATCAACGAGCTCGCCGAACGTGCGTTCGAGAAGGATGCAAAGCTTTCGGATCTCAAAGGCTACGTTGAAGACTCCGGGGAAGGGCGGTGGACTGTCCAGGAAGCAATCGATCTCGACGTTCCCGCGCCTGCGATAACGCTCGCGCTTCTCACCCGGCTGCGGTCACGACAGGCCGATTCATTCTCCGGAAAAGTGATCGCGGCACTGCGAAACGAGTTCGGCGGCCACGCGGTCAAGAAGACGTGAATCCTTCAGTGAGTCCGATCGCCGGGTCTGCCGGCGGAAAACACTGGGACCGGCGCAAGGTTGATCCGTGCACGATCGTGATTTTCGGTGCGGGTGGAGACCTTACCCGTAGGAAGCTGATTCCCGCGCTCTATTCACTCGCGTGCGAAAAAATTCTTCCTTCTGACTTCTCTCTGCTTGGAGTCGCGCGCGAAGCATGGGACGACGATGCGTTCAGGGGTGTTCTTCGGAAGTCGATCGAGGAGTCTGACGAAGGCTGCGAGATGAATGAGGAAGCGTGGGCCTGGTTTTCTGCGCGCTGCTTTTATGCTTCAGGCGACTTCACTACGCCCGAAGCATACAGAACCGTCGGGAATCACCTTAACGCGATCGAGTCAAAGGATCCGAAGCGCGAAAAGAACAGGCTCTTTTACCTTGCAATTCCACCGAGCGTTTTCACGCCGACGCTCGAGCATCTTTCCAGCAGCGGACTTGCGCCGAAAATTCCGAGCTCATCGGACCGCCCCTGGGTGAGGATTGTCATCGAGAAGCCTTTTGGTCGCAGCCTTGCGACAGCGCAGGAATTGAACAGGCTCGTGCTCGACCGGTACGCCGAACACCAGATTTATCGTATCGATCATTATCTGGGTAAGGAAAGCGTCCAGAATATTCTCGTGTTCAGGTTCGCGAATTCGATATTCGAGCCGCTCTGGAACCGCAGCCACATCTCGCATGTGCAGATAACGACAGCAGAAGCTGATGGAGTGGGGACGCGGGGCAAGTATTATGAGGAAGCGGGAGTCGTGCGCGACATGTTCCAGAACCATCTCCTGCAGCTGCTCGCTCTGGCAGCGATGGAACCGCCGATCTCCTTTACCGCAGACGCCGTTCGCGACGAAAAGGTAAAGGTGTTCCGCTCCATTCGTCCGTTGATTCGCGATGGACGCCCGCCGCGCGCGGTGCTCGCACAATACTCGGCGGGCAAAGTTAGTGATGAAGACGCGGCGGCATACCGAAGTGAAAAGGATGTGGCGCCCGAGTCGATCACACCGACTTACGCCGCAATACGAATCGCGATCGACAACTGGCGCTGGGACAGCGTTCCATTTTTCCTCAGATCAGGTAAGCGGCTTCCGAAACGCACATCCGAAATATCCGTGCACTTCAGGGCCCCGCCGTTGATGCTGTTTGGACAAAAGCGCGTCGCCGAGATGGCACCGAGTGTGCTTGTGATGAGGGTGCAGCCGGATGAAGGAATTTCGCTGCGATTCCATGTTAAGGTGCCGGGAACCGAGCACGAGCTCACACCGGGCATGGAGATCGCTCCGGTTGATATGGACTTTTCCTACGCCGAGGTGTTCGGCGAGAAATCACCCCCAGCGTATCAGACGCTTTTGCTGGATTGCATGATCGGCGATCCAACCCTGTTTACGCGCAGCGACGAAGTGGAGATGGCGTGGCGAGTAATCGATCCGCTGCTGGAATACTGGGAAGCGAAGGGACAGTCAGAACTCGCATTCTACCCGGCGGGAAGTTCCGGACCGGCGCAGGCAGACCAGCTCCTCGCCAAGGAGCACGTTCGCTGGCGTTAGCGGAGAGGCTCCTGCTCCTGGGTGCATTCGTCGC
>JANLYJ010000263.1:0-2667 GCA_031365555.1 Gemmatimonadaceae bacterium
GCGACGGCGGACCCGGCGACAGATCATCGCGCGGACATCTATGCAATTGGTGCAACGGCGTACGAGATGATTACCGGCCGTCAACTATTCAGTGGCCGCTCTCCGCAGGCGATGCTCGCCGCCCAAGCTGTCGAAACACCGGAAGCGATCGAGAAGCATCGGCCGAGCGTGTCGCCGGTGCTGTCTACGCTGATCATGCGGACGCTGGAGAAGCACGCGGCAGATCGTCCGCAGACTGCCGAAGAAATGCTGCATGTGCTCGATGCACTTGCGACACCGAGTGGTGGGATGACTCCGACGATGACCCTGCCGGTGCAGGCCGCGCGCAAGCAGGGTTCACAAAAACTTGTCTATGCCGGCGCGGCGATCGCACTTTTGGCAATTGCGGGTTTTGGTGCAACAAGACTCCTGTCTAAGCCCGCGGTCATGGACGGAAACAAAGTCATTGTCGCGCCATTCCAGAACAAAACCGGTGACCCGAAGTTCGACCAGCTCAGCACGCTGGCAACCGACTGGGTAGCTCGCGGAATCGTCGAGACGGGCGTTGTAGATATCGGACAATTCACTCCGCAAAAGGACGCATCTGGAAAAATTGCGGACAATGCTTTCGACATTGCTAATCTCGTGAAGCAGGCCAAAACGCTGGCGGCGGGACGGATTGTAGCCGGCGCCTTTTACAAGCAGGGAGACTCGATCCAGTTCCAGGCCCAGATCATCGACGCGAATGACGGGAAGCTGATCGGCTCGATTCCGCCGGCTATGGGCCCGTCAAATAATCCGATGCCAGCACTGAACGAGATGCGTGCTCGCGTCATGGGTTCGCTTGCGCAGATGACGGGGAGCGATAAGTCCGGCCTGGCGAGCATCGACGCCCCTCCTTCGTACGAGGCATTCAAGGAGTTCGCGCGTGGACAGGAGGCGTTTGACCGTGGCGACTATGAGGGTTCGATTGGGTTTTACTTTCGGGCCGCAAAAATCGACACCACCTATTTCGCGCCCCTGGTAAGAGCCGCATACGCTTTTGACAACGCGGGAAAGTGTGAGCAGACCGATTCGCTCGGAAAGGTCCTCAACGCTAAACGCGAACGACTCTCCGATTACGAAGGGTATTACCTGGATCGCGTGATTGCCTGGTGTCATGGCGACATGACGGCCGCATATGTAGCCGCCAAGCAGATTGCCCGGATCGCTCCCAAGAATTCTTCAGCGGCATACATTGCTGCGCGTTCTGCCGCCCCGATTAATCGTCTCAATGAGGCCGCGACAGCATTCGATAAAATGGATCCGGAGAAGCCTCAGAACTCGGGCTACTATCGGGACTACGGTGAAGTGTTGCACATGCTGGGACGCCACGATAAGGAGCTTGAGGTAGTACGGATTGGCGAGAAAGCCTATCCTGACCGTATATCACTGCTTGTGAGTGAAGTTCGCGCTCTCGCTGCGTTGAATCGTGTGGACGAAGCACGCAGCGTATTGGCGCGGTCGCTCACAATGGGAACCGGTGCTTCGAGCACTCCGTCTGGTGTCTTCTATGCGGCTGTTGCCGAGTTGGCCGCCCACGGACACGAAAAGGCCTCGAAGGAGGTTGCTGAGGAAGCGATCGCCTGGCTAAGGCGTCAAGACGCAAGAGGGTCACCTTCCCGGAGGCAGGCTTCGCGGGGAGGGGCTGGGGCTGGGATTGCATATATGCTTTTGCAGGCCGGGCGTTTTGCTGAAGCAAAAGCTCTCGCGGACTCTGCGTTGAGCGTACAAAAAGATTGCATCGTGTGTATGTCTACCAGCGGTGAGGCGTCTGCACTTCTCGGCAGGAAAGCAGAAGCAGAAGCGATGGTGGTTCGCTTGCTGGCGATGGACGCGCCATTCATGGCCGGCGGAAATATTTACGCCGCTGCCGGGATCAAGGCGCGGTTGGGGGAAAAGGCAGAGGCCGTTCAACTTTTGCGTGAGTCGATAAGCAAGGGGATTTACTACCAGCAGTTCAACGATTCCGAACCGGCCTTCTTCTCATTGCGTGGTTATAAGCCCTTTGACGACCTTCTCAAACCTGCCGACTGACTATTCCACGATTGCCATAGCGTCGCCGTACGAATAAAAACGGTATTCTTCCCGAATAGCCTCCGCGTACGCACGCATCGTCCGGTCGTAGCCAGCAAATGCCGCAACCAGCATCATGAGCGTCGAGCGAGGCAGGTGGAAGTTCGTTATCAGTCTGTCAACCGAACGAAACTTGTAGGGCGGACGCAGAAATATTCGTGTTTCCCCCGACCCGGCCCTGACAATTCCTTCGAAGTTCGCGCTTGATTCAAGCGTGCGAACTGAAGTAGTTCCAACCGCCCAAACTTTCCCGCCCGCCTGATGCGTGGCATTTATCTCGGCCGCCGTTTCGTCGGGAACGGAAAACCACTCCTCATGCATCTGGTGCTCGGCGGGATCTTCTGCTTCGACTGGCTTGAATGTTCCGGCACCAACGTGGAGCGTGACCTTTGCGATCCGTGCACCGCATGACTCGATCTGCTGCAGAATTTCAGGAGTGAAATGCAGGCCGGCCGTGGGCGCGGCCACTGAACCTGGCTGGTTTGCATAAACCGTTTGATACCGCTCGATGTCCGCTGGTGAATCGGATCGCTCGATGTAAGGCGGCAGCGGAATGTGACCGTGCTTTTCTAT
>JANLYJ010000304.1:0-2227 GCA_031365555.1 Gemmatimonadaceae bacterium
ATCCTGTTGCGAGCTGCCCGAAGAAGGATCCCATGTTGATTCCCATGTAGAAAATCGAGAATCCTGCATCGCGGCGTGCGCCGCCTTCGGGATAAAGATCGCCGACCATCGCCGAGATGTTCGGCTTGAGCAGGCCCGTTCCCATGACGATCAGGATCAGTCCGACAAAGAAGGGCAGCCTGCTGTGCCAGAACGCCGACAGTCCAATGCAGATATGCCCCATCGAAATGAGGATTGCTCCAATGAGCACTGCGCGGCGCAAACCGAGAAGCCTGTCTGCTACCCATCCACCGGGAAGGGAAGCGAGGTAAACGCACGCGGCGTAAATGCCAACGATTGCAGACGCCTGTCCCCGGTCGAAACCAAAGCCGCCGTCCAGCAGTGCTGCGGACATGAAGAGGACAAGCAGCGGCCGCAGACCGTAGTATGAGAACCGCTCCCACATCTCCGTAAAGAAGAGAGTGCTGAGTCCGCGAGGGTGTCCAAAAAATCCGGACTTGTCGCTCTCGTTGAATCCCGGAGGTGGCTCATCGTGCGTCACGGTTGCTGCGCGTGGCTGCTCGAATACGTTTTTATCATGCGCCATAGACTGCCCTCTTGAGGTTTTGTACCGCGTCCCGGCTACGCGTGAAGCGCAGCCACGGGAAGATAGTGTTCGGGTGGATTGACAGCACCCGCCGCTTTTTGCTCATCCCATGTTACACGGGTAGGAGGCTGTTTGATGCATGCCGCATAATGTCCTTCGGCCTTGAGCTCCAGGGGAGGAACAATCCTGGAGCAGGCAGCGTCCTTGGCGGGGTGATGGCAGCGAGGATGAAACACGCAGCCGGATGGCGGGTTTGCCGGGGACGGGACGTCACCTTTGAGAATTATGCGTTTCTTCTCGATTCGCGGATCGGGAAGCGGAACAGCCGATAGCAGTGCCTGCGTGTATGGCATTATCGGCTGTGTGTACAGCGCATCTGCCTTTGCGATCTCAACAATTTTCCCCAGGTACATCACTGCAACCCGGTCGGAAATGTGCCTGACAACGGAAAGATCGTGAGCGATGAACAGGTACGTGAGGTTGTGATCGCGCTGGAGATCCTGCAGCAGGTTTATGACCTGCGCCTGGACCGAAACGTCGAGAGCGCTTACCGGCTCGTCACACACAATGAACTTTGGCTGGACGGACAATGCGCGCGCAATTCCAATTCGCTGCCGCTGGCCGCCTGAAAATTCGTGCGGGTACCGACTCGCGTATTCAGCGCGAAGTCCCACTTCCTCGAGCAGCTGCCGAACCCGCGCCTTGGCGGCGTCGCCTTCAGCAAGTTTGTGAATTGTTAGAGCTTCGCGAATTGTTGCGCCAATAGTCATGCGCGGATTCAGCGACGAAACAGGATCCTGGAAGATGATCTGAATTTCGCGTCTCAGAGCGCGAAGATCGCCGCCATTCAGCGCGAGAACGTCGCGTCCCTCGAAACGAACCCTGCCAGCTGTGGGTTCAATCAGTCTGAGAATTGCGCGGCCTGTGGTTGTCTTTCCGCATCCGGATTCACCGACAAGACTCAAAGTCTCGCCCGGCGCAACGCTGAATGAAACATCGTTCACCGCTTTCACAGCGCCTACCTGACGGCCGAATACGCCCCTCTTGATTGGGAAAAACTTCTGGAGGTTCTCGACTTCGAGCAGCGGCCGCTCTGCGTTTACAGGAGTGGTCATCTGACGGCCGCGAAGGTGCCGGTATGCTTGTTCACGACGAACGGCTCGTGCGGATGATTGCGGCGGTCCGGTTCTTCAGCGAGATGGCAGCGGGACACATGGCCTTCACCAACCTGATAGAGTGGCGGGTGCTCGTGCTCCGTGCGATCCCACGCAAATGGACAGCGATCGTGGAAGCGACACCCCTTTGGCCAGTTGTCGGGAGCAGGCACTGTTCCCGGAATCACGTTGAGACGATCGCGCTCACTCGCTAGCTGGGGCATCGCTGCCATGAGTCCCTGCGTATAGGGATGGTGCGGTGCGCTGAAGAGTCTCTGAACAGGCGCTTCTTCGACGACCTCGCCCGCATACATCACCACGACGCGGGATGCGGTTTCCGCAATTACGCCAAGGTCATGCGTGATCATCAGGATCGACGTGCCGAACTTTTTCTGTAGGTCCACAAGCAGCTCGAGAATCTGCGCCTGAATGGTGACGTCGAGCGCGGTGGTTGGCTCGTCGGCAATCACGAGCGCCGGATTCATCA
>JANLYJ010000359.1:0-1890 GCA_031365555.1 Gemmatimonadaceae bacterium
CTCCTGTGCAGTATGCTCGACCTCGATTTTAGTGCGGTAGGCCTGGACGATCAGAGGCTTGAGAAGGTCCAGATAAAGCTCCTCCGGAATGGCGCCATCCAGACAAGGTCCTACGGCAAGAAATACGTTGCGACCATGACGGATGGACGCGACGCGGAGCTGATCGTTGTTTGTGGAGATGGCTTCGTCAGACTCCGGCGCTGGCAGGCGATCGGGCCGGATTGGGTTTGTGACAGTGCTGGCAACTGAGTTGAGCGATTCAGGTGCGGGAGCGTCGCCCTCCCAGACGGTGACCTCGCATTTAGTGGAGTCGCGGAAGACGGTGAGTACCGACTCCAGCTCCTTCATCAGCGATTCACCGTCATCCTTATCGTCGTTCCAGTCCCGTTCTGGCTAATTCGCTCGACGCGGTCCATCAGCTTGCGCATCAGGAACAATCCCCTGCCGTCTTCCCGTCCAATGTTTTCGGCGGTCGTCGGATCGTGCTTGAAGCTCGCGAAATCGAAGCCCGAGCCTTCATCCACGATGTCGAACACGAGTGACTTGTCGCTGATCGTCGCCCGGAGTCGGACAATCCGGTTGGGATCGTCGGTGTTGCCGCGCAGGATCGCATTCGATAGCGCTTCTGAAAGCGCCACCGGAATGTTCAGCGAGCATTTCTGGGGTGGAAGATGGAGCTCGCGACACTGTTCTGTCGCGAGCGCTACTGCACCTTCTATGTACTTAACGTCGCTGGGGATTTCGATGTCAAGCGCGACGCGCGGCTGATCCATCAGAAACTCTCTAGCGCGCGCTCCCGGGTGTCCGAAATCTGGAAGAGCGTGTCGAGCTTCGTGAGCTCGAAGAGTGTCTGGAGATCGTCGTTCAGATTTGCGAGTCTGAGCTCGCCGCCCTGCTCGCGGATCTTCTTGGAAAGCGAAACGAGAACGCCGAGTCCTGAGCTGTCGATGTAACCCGTCTGGCTGAAGTCGATGAGAAATTTCTTTTCGCCGCGCTCGAGCTCATCGAGCACCTTCTGCTTCAACTCCTGGCGATTGCCAACGATCAGCTGGCCTTCGACATCCACAACAACGACTTCGCCCTGCTTCTTGATTGAGAAACTCATTCCTTTTCTTCTCCAGGAGAGACTTGGGTTCTTTCAGCTGCTTTGAGCTTTTGACTGTAATGCAGTAATTGCGGCAACCTTAATAATGTCCTCGACGTCGGCTCCGCGCGAGAGATCGGCCATAGGTTTTGCGAGACCCTGCAGAATAGGACCAAGGGCCCGCATCCCTGCCAACCGCTGTGCGAGCTTGTACGCAATGTTGCCGGCGTCGAGCGAGGGGAAAATGAGAATGTTCGCCCTGCCTGCTACACTGCTATCCGGTGCTTTTCGCAATGCTATCTCAGGCACCAGTGCCGCATCAACTTGCAATTCTCCGTCCACGATGAGCTGAGGGCGGCGACTGCGAATGATCCCCAGTGCTTCGCGAACGATATCCACCGACGGCCCCTCTGCGCTTCCCGCACTACTATAGGAAAGAAGTGCGAGTCGGGGCTCATCGCCGACGAGCCAGGAACGATCATCGGCGGCGCATATGGCAATGTCAGCCAGTTGACTCGCTGTTGGATGCGGGACGACGGCACAGTCGGTAAACGTGAGAACTTCCGCGGGGTTTCCGGCTGTCGGGCCGGACATATAAAAGGCACTCGACAGAGTTTTGATTCCATGCCTCAGCCCGATCAATTTGAGCGCGGCCCGGAGCACCTCAGCCGTAGTAAACACTGCGCCTGCTACACAGCCATTCGCCTCACCACTCTTTACCATCTCTGCTGCGACCTCGAGGACGGGCCGATCCCCCGGCTTCTGTGAGAGCAAAATTGGTTTCAGGCGTCCGCGCGCTGAGATCC
>JANLYJ010000375.1:0-4450 GCA_031365555.1 Gemmatimonadaceae bacterium
CCGAGCGTCATAGCTGCGATCGTAATCATTGTCGTCGGAATTGTCCTCGGCGGTTTCGTAGGCGGGTTGATCATGGCGTCTGCCGGTGGACTGCACGGCGGGCCGACGCTCGCCCGGATCGGACGCGGTGGCGTTATCGTGCTCGCGGTTTTCATGGCGCTGCAGGAGCTTGGTGTTGCGAGTGAGATTGTTACTACCGCGTTTGCGATTCTGGTTGGTGCTGTTGCGTTCGCCCTGGCAATGGCGTTTGGACTCGGCAACAAGGATCTCGCTGGAGAGGTTACGCGCGAGTGGTACGTTCGTTACCGGGCTGAGAAGGACGCTATTGCGAAGGAGCATGATCAGCTGGAGCTGCAGGACGAGTGGGAGGCTGCTGGGCACTCGGGGCAGTACTCCGTGAGTGATCCCCGCTCCACCGAACTCTGAAAGACAACATACAGCTTCTAGCAACTAGCAGAAGCTTCTAGCTACAAGCGAGCTAGTAGCTTGTAGCTGCTGCTAGAAGCTTGTAGCTGTAAGTTGCCGTTTACTTGTTCCGCGGATCATCGTTCGAATTCAAGTAAACGATCCGCCACGGGCCATTCCCGTTCACCTGGATAACAGTCTCTTCCAAAGTGTGAGCGAAGTGCCGCATCCCCGGCGGCATCATGCTGTACGATCCCGCGGATAGAAGAGTCGCCGACGACATGTTGATCGACTCGCCCATGCCGAGATGCATGCGTCCGCTGAGCACTGTGAGGTGCTCGACGGCGGTGTGGTAATGGGGCGGGACGATGTAGTTGCGCGGAAATTTCAGGCGCATCGTGAACGGGCCTGAGGTGGTCGGGTCGCCTTCGAGCACGTACATCATCGCGCCAGGCGGAAGACTCGCGGGGCCAGAGCGCCATTCTTCGGAACCGGGCTGGACAGTGACGCGGCCCTCCATCACTGAGCTCAGTGGTGCGTCGGATACGGTGGCTTTTGTTGTGTTGCCGACTACGGCGATGCAGCCGGTAGCGGCCAGAGTTGAGAGTAGCGAAAGCGTTTTGCGCATTTGTGCTCCACTTTGAAATTCAACCGCAAATTTGCATTCGGTTTCGCTGGACGGGTAGCCAATAGGGTTTAGCCGTCTAGCCACGCAGCCTGTAGCCAATTGCCATTAGAAATCCGATTTGGCTACCCACTACCAACTAATGGCTAACGGCTAAATGGCTAAGTCCAATCGGCTACCCATACCGGCCTCGTAAGTCGTTATGTTTCAAGCGGTTATACCCGCAAAATGTCCTTGTTTGAGGACAAAACTTTCGGTATATTGCTGGGTCGCAAACACAACCCCAAAAACACGGATTCTCCCTCCGAAATGACAGCCCCAAATAACCGCGAGCGCATCCTCCCGCGGCTCATCCACGAAGAGATCAAAGAGTCGTTCATCAACTACTCGATGAGCGTAATTGTTTCCCGGGCTCTTCCGGATGTACGAGATGGATTGAAGCCTGTGCATCGCCGGGTTTTGTACGCCATGAATGAACTCGGACTGGTTCCGGGCCGTCCATACAAGAAGTCTGCAACCGTCGTCGGTGACGTGCTCGGTAAGTATCACCCGCATGGTGATCAGTCCGTGTACGACGCACTCGTCAGAATGGTGCAGGACTTCTCGCTGCGTTATCCGCTCGTGGATGGTCAGGGAAATTTCGGAAGCGTCGATGGTGATCCTGCGGCTGCTTACCGTTACACGGAATCCCGACTCACAAAAGTCGCGATGGAAATGCTGGCTGACATCGATCGTGCGACTGTTGACTACGCGCCGAACTTCGATGACCGGCTGCTCGAGCCGAAGGTTCTTCCATCTGCAATTCCGAACCTGCTTGTAAACGGTTCCAGCGGAATCGCGGTTGGAATGGCAACCAACATTCCGCCGCACAACATGCGCGAAGTTGTGAGTGCGCTGCTCGCGATCATCGACGATCCGGATATTGATGCGACCGCAATCAGGAAACTGATCAAGGGACCGGATTTCCCGACGGGTGGCTACATCTACGGTCGCGCGGGCATCAAGGATTATCAGGAGACAGGGCGCGGCAGGATCGTGATGCGCGCGCGTGCAGTCATTGAAGAAAAGGAATCGTCCAACAAGTCGCAGATCGTTGTCACCGAGCTTCCGTACCAAGTGAATAAGGCGAAGCTGATCATGGACATCGCCGAGCTGGTGAAGGACGGAAAGATCGAAGGCATCAGCGCGCTGCGGGATGAGTCTGACAAGGACGGAATGCGCGTTGTGATGGAGTTGAAGCGCGATGCAATTCCGCGCGTGGTTCTGAATCAGCTGTACAAGCACACCTCGATGCAGAGCACCTTCGGTGTAATCATGCTCGCGCTTGTTCCGGATCCCGGAACGAGACAGCTGGTCCCGAAGATCATGCCGCTGCGCGTCGTACTCGATCACTACATCGAGCACAGGCACGAAGTCGTTGTGCGCCGCACGCAGTTCGATCTCGACAAGGCGCTCGAACGCGAGCACATCCTCGAAGGATTGAAGATTGCCGTCGACAATATCGACGCAGTCATCAAGCTCATTCGCGCGGCTGCCGATACACCGACGGCAAGCGCCGGCCTGCAGAAGAAGTTCAAGCTCAGTGAGCGCCAGGCTGAAGCGATTCTCAACATGCGTCTCGCCAAGCTTACCGGACTGGAAATTGACAAGCTCGAAGAAGAGCTTGGCGAAGTGCGTGACTTCATCAAGGAGATGCGTGCAATCCTCGCGTCGAAGCCGCGCCGCATGAAGATCATCCGCGAAGAGCTCGAGACCGTCGTCGAGAAGTTCGGTGACGATCGCAGATCCGAGATCATCAGCGATGAAGGAGAATTTTCCATCGAGGATCTGATCGCCGAAGAAGACATGGTGATCACCATCTCGCACGCCGGTTACATCAAGCGCACGTCAGTCTCTACTTACAGAAAGCAGAGGCGTGGTGGGCGCGGGCTGAGCGGCCAGGGATTGAAGGATGAAGATTTTATTGAGCATCTCTTCATCGGCTCGACGCACGACTACATCCTCTGCTTCAGCGAGGACGGTCGCTGTTTCTGGCTCAAGGTGCACGAGATCCCGCAGGCTGGACGCGCGGCGAAGGGCAAGCCGATCGTCAACCTGATCAATGTCAGTCCTGACACGCAGATCAAGGCGATGGTGCCGGTTCGCGAGTTCAGCGATACGCAGTTCCTGCTGTTCTGCACACGGTGGGGAACGGTCAAGAAGACTGCGCTGTCGCAGTATTCCAACGTCAGGCAAACCGGCATCAAGGCAATCAAGATCGAAGCGGGGGATGAGCTGATCGACGTTCAGGTTACGAGCGGCTCGAACGACATCGTGCTTGCTTCCAAACACGGACTGTCTGTGCGCTTTCACGAAATGGACGTGCGCGAGATGGGGCGCGATACGACGGGTGTTAAGGGTATCGAGCTCCGTGAGGGTGATAGTCTTGTAGGAATGGTCGTGATCAAGCGGGAGGCCACCATCCTCGTCGTAACGGAGCGTGGACTGGGCAAGTGCTCGCAGATCGACGAATACCGCGTGCAAAAGCGCGGAGGAAAGGGTATTATCACGGTCAACCGGACCGAGAAAACCGGCGACGTTGTAGGAATAATGGAAGTGCTTCCGGAAGATGAGATCATGCTGATTACGAAGCATGGCGTGATCATCCGTTCCTCCGTCGCGCAGATAAGGGTTACAGGGCGTATCGCGCAGGGGGTTCGACTCGTCAATCTGGATGAAGGCGATCTGGTAACGGCAGTAGCCCGCGTCGTTCCAGACGATGCAGAAAGTGGTGACGCGACCGATGAGGAAGAGGTTGACGGTTCACCAGCGGGAGTTACGGCGGATGAGTAATGGACCAGGGCAGGACGATCGAGGACCAGCGTTCTGAGATAGCAAGGTTGCAGAGTGCGCTTCGGGAAATCGAAGCGCAGCTGCAGCGGGTAAGAGAAGACGCTGATGCTCAGAAGCAGGCTGTAGATATTTTGAACGACGTGATGGGAAATCTTCCTACGGAAGAAATTTTTCACATGCTCGCTCGCCGTCTTGCTCGCGCGCTCGACCTGACTCACTCCTCCGTAATCATCGCAAAGGTTGGAGCAGCGACGGGTATCGTCGCTACCGCCTTCGAACAGCCCAACCTGCACGACGTTGAGAAACGACTCGTTGATGCCAGGGATCGGCTTTGGCGCTGCAGGCAACCGCGTCTGGATGAGCGTCTTGTTCTGGTTTTCGACGTCGAGCAGGATGTGGGGCTGGACGAGCATGCCGCCGTTCGCGATCGCCGAGTAGAACCGCGCCATCTGGAGCGGCGTCACGGTGAGGTCTCCCTGCCCGATCGCGAGCTGGATCGAGTCTCCGGGCTTCCAGAGACGATCGACACGCCAGCAACACTGGTCCGACTTCCGCGTGAACGTGTGGTGCTTCCAGCTGATCGTCGGC
>JANLYJ010000409.1:0-3376 GCA_031365555.1 Gemmatimonadaceae bacterium
GCTCCATCCCCATTGCGCTCGGCGCACTTTCGACCGAAGCGTATGGTCAGGCTCCGTCAGATGTGCTGGACGTTCTGCAGTTCGCACTGACCCTTGAATATCTGGAAGCTGAATTCTACAACCGCGGACTGGCCGCATCGGGAATGATCCTCGCTTCCGACCTGCCGATTTTCCAGGCGATTGCGGCGCATGAGAATGCCCACGTTACCGCACTCCAGGCAATGATTTCGGCTAAGGGCGCGACGCCCGGCGCCAAGCCTGCCTTTGATTTTACAGCAAAGGGAAATGTCCCCGGATTCAATTTCAGCGGCCCTTCGCAGTACGGAACCTTCCAGGTGCTCGCGCAGGCGTTTGAAGACACAGGCGTGCGTGCGTACAAGGGTCAGGCTGGTCGGTTGATCAACGACAAGGCGACTCTCACTGCAGCGCTCACGATCCATTCAGTCGAAGCGCGTCACGCTTCTGAAGTAAGAAGGCTGCGTGGCAAGAAGGGCTGGATCACGGGGAATAGCCGCGACGATCTGCCCGCGTTTACGCAGGGCATTTACGACGGTGAAGACAATGTGGTTCAGGGTGGAGTGAATATCACTTCGCTCGGTACAGGTAACGGCGGCGTCAACGGATTGACCGAAGCGTTCGACGAGCCGCTTACGAAGGCGCAGGTATTGGCCATCGTCAGCCCCTTCCTGGCATAGCTGCTGGGCCATATGTAGCCGGTGGCGGAATGCCACTGGCTGCATATGCGGGTACTTCGCGAACGGCTAATGCGGCTGCCCAAAAAAAGCATAAGCGCCGGGAGTTGTTACCCGGAGACGGGAAGCGTAAGGACGAAGGTAGAGCCAGCGTTGAGCTCGCTCGTGACAGAAAGATCGCCACCCATTCCACGCGCGAGCTCCCTGCTAATGGGCATCCCCAAGCCGGTGCCTTTGTGCTCCCGGCCCAGCGCACTTTGGAACTGGACAAACGGTTCGAAAACCTGCGCAACCTGATCTGGAGACAGACCTATTCCAGTATCCGTCACCGATATCGCAAGAGTAGAAGGAGTGACATTCGTGTTCACGGCTATGCTACCGCCCGCAGGCGTAAACTTGGCGGCGTTCGAAAGAATGTTGAGTATGATCTGAACAACCTTCTCCTTGTCTCCGCGAAAAACTGCATGGAGGTCAGACTTGTCCTGGGAGTAAGAGAGACCCTTCGCATTTCTCTGCGGTGCTATGAGCGGTTCGACTTCATCCAATATTTCACCTACTGTGACGTCGATGTTATGGTAGGTCATCCTGCCTGATTCAATCTTTGCATGGGTCAGAACTGAATCGATAAGTCCGAGCAAATGCTTCTGGCTCCGTTCAATTCGCCGGAGGTAGTCGTGATGCTCGGGTGCAGCCGGAGTAGGGATCCCGTCGAGCATGAGTTGGGCATAGCCCCCAACAGCGTTTAGCGGCGTTCGGAGCTCATGACTCATCATGGCGAGAAAATTAGCCTTGGCTTTGTTTGCGGCCTTGGTCTCCGTTAACGCGGCATCGCGCGCAGATTCGATGCGCTTGTAGTCCTCGATGTCGGCGTTGCACCCGAACCAGCGAACAATTCGGTCCCCCTCATAGTGGGGTTGAGCTCGGACAAGGTTCCATCTGTACTCGTCGCCCGCAGGATAAAAAACGCGAAACTCCACTTCGTACGCCTCACCCGTTTGCAGCGAATGCGCCCACCTGGCGCCGGCACTCTCCACATCTTCCGGATGGACGACGCGCGCCCACTTGTTACCTAGCAGTTCCTCTTTAGGCAGGGCGTAATACTCCGCGAGTTTGTCAGTGACGAAGTCGAGCTGACCATCAGGCTGCGCGGTCCAGATATGGACGGGGACGGTTTCAGCCATAGCGCGAAAGCGGATTTCACTTTCTCTCACCGACTCGGCAGCGCCCTCGGCAGTATCAACTCGCTTCTGCAGAGCCGTCTTGCTCTGTTCGCGGACGACGATGTCTGCTGCCAATCGAGTTGCCGTATCCAGGAGGACGATGTCAGTGGAAGACGGCTGCCCAGGGGGTCTGTCAAAAAATAGAAGCAGTGATCCAAGTATTGCGCCATTCAAGGCCTGGATCGGATTCGCCCAGCAAGCAACCAATTTGTGAGTGGCTGCGATGGCGTGAAAATCAGTCCAAAGTGGATCCGCAGCAAGCGCACTGGTAGTCATCCGCTCCCCGGAAAAGAAAGCAGCGGACAAAAGGCGCGGCGGCGTAGGGAGCATTGGTGCGACGCTGAGACGCACATTCTTCCCGTCTTCGCCCAGAATAAGGATACAGGTGCGCATCCCCGATTTCGCTTGCTCAAGAAAAAGGAGGAGCGTTTGGAGAGATCCCTCGAGGGAAGTCTCCGCGGGAATAGCCGGAGCTACAGAATGGTCAGCCTTCGTCGGAACTCCCGATTGAAACAGAGGAGACACTGTCTGGGAACATTTATGGACACTCAAATGTACTGCATGCAAAGATCTGGGTGCTGCCCCACTGGCTCGCTGCCATAAGGCAGGAGAAGAACTATCTTAGGACATGTTTGTTTCCAGGTGCGCGCACTGTAAAGACACCCTGCATGGTGGCAGCGACATCTGTCCGCATTGCGGGACGGCCGCGCCTCGCACAACACCCAAGCAGATGCTGACGGCGGGCATCGCGTTGGCAATCGTGGCGATTGTGATCTACCTGTTCGATGCCCTGAAGCCGTGAGGAGCGCCTACGAAGGGATTACTGCGGAGCGAATTCCCGGAGCGACAAAAGACAATCCGGTAAGCATCTCGCAACTCACCGAAGCTACGAAGACAGTTCTGGAGAGCTCCTTTCCTGGACTCTGGGTAAGCGGTGAAGTCAGTGACATGAAGAAGCGGAACGGTCACTGGTACTTCTGTCTGCGTGACAAAACTGCGAGGGTCTCGTGCGTTGTTTGGGCGGGCGACCAGTATCGCATTCCTGCTGCGCCTGACGAGGGAATGAAAGTTCTCGCCTTTGGCGGAATGACTGCGTGGCCCGCGGGTGGCTCCATGCAGTTCCGCATCCGGCGAATCGAAGCGGAAGGCGACGGCCTGTGGCGTAAAGCGCTCAAGATTTCCTACAACAAGCTCAAGAAGGAAGGGCTGCTCGACCCCGCACGCAAGCGCATCCTTCCCGTCGCACCGGCGACTGTGGCAGTCGTGACCAGCGCACAGGGCGCAGCATTGCACGACGTGATTGCAGTCATCCGACGGCGCGCACCCGGCACCAACGTAGTTCTCTCGGCTTGCAAAGTTCAGGGCGATGGAGCAGCCGAAGAGATTGTCATAGCGCTCGACCGCGTCATGCGCTGGGGCTCGGCTGATGTCGTCATCATCGGTCGCGGCGGAGGAAGCAGGGAA
>JANLYJ010000443.1:0-2319 GCA_031365555.1 Gemmatimonadaceae bacterium
TGCTCGCGGCAACCGGCTGCAAGCAGTTCCTGTATGGGAATGCCGTTCGGCCACTACGGGTACTTGTCTTCAATATTCACGCGGGGAAAGACGCCCACGGCGTCGACAACATGGAGCGTGTTGCCGCTGTTATACGTGAAACCAACGCCGACATCGTGCTCCTGCAGGAAGTTGACAAGTTCACAACCAGGTCGGGAAAGGTTGATCAGGTCGCGACTCTTACCAAGCTGACTGGTTACAAGGGCGCCTTCGGCAAAACGCTCGACTATCAGGGCGGGGACTACGGAATCGCAATTCTTTCGCGGTGGAGCATCATCAGCGATACCCTTGTCCACCTTCCGCTCAATCCGCCGCAGGCACGCGCTGGCGGATCGTATGAGCCGCGAGGAGCACTGCGCGTTTCGATTGCCGCACCGGGCGGCGCGATTCATGTCGTGAACACGCACCTGGATGCTTCTGGTGCAGACTCATTTCGGCGGCAGGAAATACCGCAGGTGCTCGCGGTGGGGGAAGCGATGAAAAAAACGGGCGCGCTCGTCCTTGTTGGCGGTGACCTCAACTCCGAACCGGCGAGTGCAATCCTCGGAATTGTTCGCGAAGCCAAGTGGGTGGATCTATGGACGAAGTGCGGCAAGGGAAACGACCTGACCTATCCCCAGGACAAACCGGTCAAACGTATCGACTACCTGCTCGCACAGCCGGGAGTGGTTTGTCGAAAAGCCACAGTACTAACCAGCGACGCGTCGGACCACCGCGGAGTGCTGTTCGAGCTGGACCGCTAGCTAGAGAAGGCTGCGAATCCAGCCGCCGTCGATGCCAATTGACTGGCCAGTGATATAGCTCGCACGGTCCGACGCGAGAAATGCGGCAAGAGCGGCAAACTCGCGCGGCTCGCCGAGCCGCTTCATTGGAATCTGCGATTCCCACCTGGCAAGAACTTCGGAAACCTCAACGCCTTCCTTCGCTGCTGACGCGCGAGTGAGCTGCTCCACGCGATCGGTCAACGTGTACCCGGGAAGAAGATTGTTAACCGTAATTCCGAACGGTGCTACTTCATTCGCGAGTGTGCGTGCGAATCCCGTAACAGCAGCGCGAAGACTGTTCGAAAGTATGAGGTTATCCACCGGCTGTTTCGCGGCGATGGATGTGATGTTCAGAATGCGTCCCCACTTCCGTTCCTTCATCGCCGGAAGAGCGAGATAAACGATCTCGACGGCACTCATGAGAGTGAGATGAAACGCGCGCTCCCACTCTTCGAGTGGAATGTCTTCAAACTTTCCCGAGGGTGGACCACCGGCGTTGGTCACGACAATGTCGAGCGAGCCGAACTTTGCGACTGCTGCTGCGTGCAGTGCACGGACACCGGCACTCGTTGAGACATCAGCCTCGACAGGCAGCACATCAGCTGAGTGCCGGTCAGAGATTTCCGTCGCCGTCTGCTTCAGAACTGCCCCGTCACGGGCGCAGATGACAACCTTGCACCCTTCCGCCGCGAGCTCGTCTGCGACAGCGCGACCGAGTCCTTTGCTCGCAGCAGCTACGAGCGCGACCTTACCCTTGAGCCCAAGATCCACTGCTATTTCCTGAGGTAGCTGTCAGACTTGTCGAGCCAGTCCTGACGAGGAGGGCTGAAGATGTCTACATCCAGGGTGTCTTCGAGGGCTTCAGCCTTGTGGACAACATTCGATGGGATTGTGAGTACTTCGCCAGGGCCAACATCGAACGTCACCTTTTCCTCTTCTCCGATCCAGAATCGAAGCTTGCCTTCGAGGATGTAGGTGATCTGCTCATTCTCGTGCTGGTGCGTCGGCACGATACAGCCCTTCTTGAGATAGACATGCGCGAGCATGATGCGTTCGCCAGTGATCAGGCGGCGGTCGAGAAGCGGGCTGACTTTCTCGAGGGGCATTGAATCCCATGTGTAGTGCGTGACTTTGTCCGTCATTTGGCTGATGTGTAGGGTTGGTCAAGGCTCTTGAGCAGCCTCTCGCGAATTGGAGGCCACTCCACGTCTGTGATGCTGAAGTACACAGTATCCCGCAGACGGCCGGCGTCAGTGATCATGTGCTTGCGAAACGTGCCTTCCTCTTTGCAGCCAAGGCGGAGCATTGCGTTCCGGGATTTCGTGTTCAGGGCATCGGTCTTCAGCTCGACCCGAATGCACCCGAGCTCGTCGAAAGCATAGGAAAGCATCAGCAGCTTCGCTGCAGAGTTGACATGACTGCGCTGTGCCGATGGAGTGATCCATGTCCAGCCGATCTCAACGCGTCGATTGCGTGAGTCGATGTTGCCGAAGCGCGAACTACCGACAATTCGGTT
>JANLYJ010000462.1:0-8085 GCA_031365555.1 Gemmatimonadaceae bacterium
GCCGGTGTGATTCCGCCAACGACCTTTGGAGTGTTCCTGGTGTTCCACTTCGGGTTGCCCGGATCTACGCGCTCGGGGCTGAACGCAAGGAACACGTCCTGTCCGATCGTAAAGCCTGACGCCTCGAGTTTCGGCTGCATCAGCTCGCGGGTCGTTCCGGGATAGGTCGTGCTTTCGAGGACAACGAGCAGTCCCTTATGCGCAGTGCGCGCAATCGCGCCCGCTGCTGCGAGCACGTAGCTCATATCCGGGTCGCGCGTCTTTGCCAGGGGAGTCGGCACTGCAATTGAAATCGCATCGCACTCACCGAGACGGCTCTCTTCCGCCGTGGCCTCGAACAGGCCTTTCTTCACGAATTCGGCGAGATCCGGGGTTTTTACGTCCATGATGTGCGACTTGCCCGCCATGAGCTGCTTTGTAACGCGCTCATTCACGTCATAGCCAATCACCTTGAAACCCGCGCGCGCAAACTCCAGCGCCAGCGGCAGTCCCACATAACCAAGGCCGACTACACCGATCTTTGCACTGCGATTTTCAATCTTATTGAGGAGCTGTTGTCTCGTATCCATGTATGCTCAGCGAACCCGCTGATTAATGTCGGTAGAAATCATGAACCGCTTCGATTACTTCGTCCTGCTGGGTGCGCGTCAGCTCCGGGTATACCGGCAGTGAAAGAACTTCTTCAGCAGCTTTCTCGCTTTCCGGAAACGCGCCCTTCTTGTAGCCCAGATATTCGAAGCAGGGCTGGAGATGCAGCGGAACCGGATAGTAGATAGCCGATCCAATTCCACGACCCTTCAGGTGCTCCTGGAGCTTGTCACGCTTCTCGGCGCGAAGTGTGTACTGGTTGTAGATCGACTCATTGCGCTTGTCGATGGAGGGCGTGCGCACTCCGCCAAGATCCGCAAACGCGTCGTCGTAATATCTTGCGTGCTCGCGACGGGCAGCACTCCACGCTTCGAGATGCGGCAACTTTGCCGAAAGTACTGCGGCCTGAAGTGCGTCCAGCCGGCTATTGTAACCCACCATTTCGTGATGGTACGTCTTGAGTCCGCCGTGCACTCGCAGCTTGCGGAGCCGCATGGCGATCTCGTCGTCTTGCGTGACCATCATTCCGCCGTCCCCATACCCACCAAGATTCTTGGACGGGAAGAAGCTGAACGTCCCAATGGTGGCCCGCTCCCCGGCCCGAGTCTGCTTCCCGGAGATTTCACGGCGCGCCCCAATTGTCTGCGCCGCATCTTCCACAATTGGCAGGCCGAGCGATGTGAACCGTTCCAGCTCAGCCATCTGACCGAACAGGTCTACAGGAATTACAACCTTCGACTTGCTGGTCTTGACTGCTGCGGCCGCGTCGGGATTCAGGTTGAAGCTTGAGGCATCGATATCCGCAAACACCGGCTTCGCGCCGACATTGTGAATCGCGCCTGCTGTCGCAAAGAAGGTGAAGGGAGTGGTGATGACTTCATCACCTGCACCGACGCCCAGACCACGGAGCGCCAGAAGGATCGCGTCTGTGCCGTTGGCGCAGCCGATTGCGTGCCTGGAATTGGATAGCTCAGCAACCTGCTGTTCGAGCCGTTCGACCGGGTCGCCAAGAATGAAGGCCTGGTCGTCGACGACGCGCATCATGGCCGAGACTACTTCGTCGCGGATAGTGGCGTGCTGGGCTTTGAGATCGAGTAGTGGAACGGGCATCTATAGTAGTTGGGATACAGCCTTGAATAATGCCCGTTTGTGCGAGCTAAATCAATGCGTGGCGCGGGGATATCCCCTGTTTAGATGAAGGCAGGAACCCCTGATCTTTGCGCTGACTTGTCCTACCCCAGGGCCAGGCTTCCCGAAGCGCCTTTAACCCTTCGGAGACCATCTGGGGATCCACGATCGGAGGGATCTGGAAGACATCGAACAAATAACATTCGTGAGTTACCGGGTCACACTTTCTCGAGATGCTGCACGAGAAATTCGGAAGCTGCCTGAATGGATTCGCGCGCTTCAGGTAGCAGCGGGGTGACGACCTGCATGCCATGGAACGAGTCATTGTAAAGCAGCTCCGAAGAACCCCCCGTCTGGAGAATCCGTTCGTGGACACGCACCGAGTCATCCAGAAGGAGCTCGGTAATTCCCACATGAAACTGTACTGGGGGCAGATTGCTCACCGCTCCAAAAAGCGGCGATGCCTTCGGGTTTCGGGGAGAGGCGTCACCGAGATACACTTTTGCAAACTGCGCGATATTCCCCGGGCGAAACATGGCGCATTTGCCGTCATTTGATTTCAGCGACTCGCCCGTGCCTTCGAGATCGGTCCAGGGCGAAAACAGAACCACGCAGGAAGGCTGAGTAAGGCCGGCATCGCGTGCGTGCATTGCCAGGGCGAGGGCAAGTCCTCCGCCGGCGGAGTCTCCGGCAATGGCAACCGGTTCACCGACCGAAAGGTTCGCGAGCACGAACTGATACGCCGCGATGACGTCGTCCAGCGCAGCAGGAAAACGAGCTTCCGGTGCGCGGCGGTAATCCGCACTGAACACTTTTCGTTTCGTCTTCCGCGCGAGCGCTGATGTCAGCGAACGGTGGGTTTTCGCGCTGCAGGAGACGTAACCGCCACCGTGGAGGTAAAGAATCACTCCGGGTCGCGATTCCCTGGGATAAATCCATTCTCCCGCCACGCTCGTGCTCTTCTCTACCTTCACACCATAGGATGTAGCCCAGCGGTACGGCGCAGGAATTCCGAACAGCATACGGGCGAGCGTCTTGAGCTTCCACTCACCGCCCCATTCTTGGCGGCGAATGAGCTTCGCTATCGCTCCGGATAGAAACCGCGATTGCCAGGTTGGCATCGACCCTGAACTGCTTGCGTACATCAAATGTGGCTTTTGTGTCCCAGCCCCGACGCACGACGCCAGTCGCCAAGCTGACCGATGTGATATGCGAGGTGACCGGTCAGAAGCCATGGGACGAATTCGCGAACAGTCCTGAATCCCTCGCGTGCCGGCTCGAAGGGATTTGGGGCATCGAGCATTGAATCATCTGCAGCGACCAGGGCGTCGGGAAGATCCTTGTAAACTTCCCGGAACATTCGCACCAGGTCCTGCATCGCAGGGTACTCAGTCACGGCTGTATCTCCAGTCTTTGTGCCCGGACTGAATATTGCCCGCCATTCCTTTGGACAGATTGGAGTCCTTCCAAGGATGCGGCGGCCGAAATCCCCCGACACGGCGAGGTGCCCAAGAATCCAGCCTGCGCTCTTGTTACCTGCGACCGGCTCGAGCGCCCTGTGCGAATCGTCGAGGCCGTTCAGCATCGGCTCCGCAAACCACATCATATAGCGCGACTGGCCTGCAATCGTCTCGGCAGTCATCAGCGTTTCGCCCTCGCTCCAGCGAGTTCTGCAACCGCACCGAGCGTTGTCTGCGCGGCATTCAAGCCCAGCCGGAAATCGTCGTCGGAAAATGTCGAGTACATGTCGGTTGCCTGGTGCCAGTGTGGATCCCATCCGCTGCCTATCTGCGTACCGCGCTCGTTCTCACGTAAGCTGATTGCAGCGACAAATTGAATGAAGGGTGTAGAGTCCGTGTTCGTCATGTGCCGGCCGACCGCTGCCGGATAGTCCGTCGCGTACTTCTCGTTGGCAGAGTGAAAATGCCAGGCTAGTGCCTGCGCCTGCGAGGCGAACTTTGAAGTGTCCTGATACTCGATATTCACGTCGGCCTCAGCGCGCTGGTTCTTGCTGATTGTACCGTCGGCGTTGGGCATTCCATGGTCGAACATCATCATGTCGTGCTGAATCATTCCCATCCATTTCGGCTCAGGATAACGACCTGAGCCTTTGGGATTTTCAATTCCCTGCAGTGCAGCGCGCTGCGCGACGTAGGCATAGGCGCCATTCAATCCCGTCTCTTCATTGTTCCACAGAATAAATCGAATCGAACGGTCTGTCTGGACGTCAGGACTGTTGAACACACGGGCGAGCTCCATTACGAGCGCTGTGCCCGACCCGTCATCATTGGCGGCCTCACCGTACCCAATCCCGTCCATGTGCGCAGCTACGATGTACATCTCTTCCGGGTGGGTACTGCCGATTTTCGTGCAGTAAACCTCTTCTCGCGGTCCGGGCGGGACGATCTGCGCGTTCAGCGCGCGGAGAACCGGATCCGGCTGCTTGAGCGAGTCAGCGTTGACGCCGGTGCGCGTGCGAATTCCACGCGGCCTGCCGCCACCTACTATGCGCGGCACCGGCGAACCTGCTGCTGTTGTCAGCTGGGCATCGCCCGCATTTACCTGCGCCCGTCGAACCGGTGCCGCGTAATCGTACGTCAGCCGCTCGGTATTCGTGCACCCGTAACTCTTGAGCTGCGCTTCAATCCAATCGATTGCCGCCTTGCTGCGGTCAGTTCCCTGCCGTCGATCTCCGAACCTGGTAAGCCCCTTGATCGTGGACTTGTAGCGCTCGAGATCCAGGCGGCTGGCCAGCGATCTGATGTAGGCCTCCTCGGCGTTCTGCGCCGCTCGGGCCGCAGCACGCGCGACAGAGTCAGCAACAATCGGAGTCGGGTTTGTGGTAACTGAGGCGGGAGGCGCGCACGCTCCAAGCACAACGACAACGGCGCAAAAAACTGTTTGACGGCCCATCTATGACTCCACCATGAGGAAGTATCGGTGGAGCAAAGATGCCGAAATTACCGCGCCGCTGCTACTCCTCTTCGCGAACGGTAACCCGCTGTCCGCGCACTGTTGTTTTGCGCAGCGCTGTGATAACAGTTTTCACCGAGTGGGTCGGAATCTCGACGTAGGTATGATCCTCGAGAATCTCGATGTTACCGATCGACCGCGCATCGATTCCGGTCTCGTTCGCGATTGCGCCAACGATGTCCGCAGGACGTGTCTTTCGGTTGCGACCGACACCAACGTAGATGCGCGTCACTTTTGCATCACGCGCGCTTGCACCTGGAGCCCGCTTCTTTCCGCCTGCACCTTCCTTGTACTTCGGCTTGTCCGGTCGTTCCCTGTCGCGCTCACGCTTTCCCTTCCGCGTTCCGCGTTCGCTCGAGTCGTCCATCGCCGGCGCATTGACAGGCTTCCGTGCGCGCTTCGCTCCTGCCGTGCTCTGATGCGCGATCTTCATTGCCGCCGCCGCAATGTCTACAAGCTCTTCACGCGTCGCCATTGACTCGACGATTGCGCGGTACGCGTCCAGCTCGCCTTCCTCGATTGCTTCACGCAGACGGCTGTGACTGGCTTCGAGTCTTCGCGCCTCGAGATCGGTTTCAGTAGGAATCGGCTTCACGGCGATCTTGAGCCGTGTATGCTGCTCGATATTGCGCAGCAGTCGTGTTTCTCTCGGTTCTGCGAGTGTCACAGCGACGCCTTCACGCCCGGCCCGGCCGGTGCGGCCAATACGGTGCACATATGCGTCTGGCGATGCAGGGACATCGTAGTTGAACACATGCGACAAGTGACCAATGTCCAGGCCACGTGCTGCGACGTCCGTTGCAATAAGCAGCTCTACGCTTCCGTCGCGAAACCTGCGCATGACACGATCGCGTTGTTCCTGCGAAAGTCCGCAGTGAATTGACTCCGACCGGTAGCCGTGCGCGTTGAGAGTTTCTGTCAGCTCGTCAACTTCGTTCCGCGTGCGGCAGAAAATGATCGCCGAGCTTGGGCTCTCGATGTCGAGAACGCGTCCGAGAACTTCAGACTTCTGGTTGCGCTGCACCATGTACGCAATCTGCCGCACGCGCGGAACTTCACCCGGTGCGGTGCGTTCGGATGCAATCTTTACGTTGACCGGATCCTTGAGGTGGCGCTTTGCAATGGCCTTGATCTTCGGTGCGATCGTCGCAGAAAAGAGCGCAGTCTGTCTTTCCTTCGGCGTTTCACTCAGGATCGCTTCAAGATCTTCGGCGAATCCCATGTCCAGCATTTCATCGGCTTCATCGAGCACGACTGTGCGTACGCGATCCAGCTTGAGCGTCGAGCGACGAATGTGATCGAGTGCCCGGCCAGGCGTTGCAACCACTACGTCCACGCCGCGGCTCAGCGCACGCAGCTGTTGTGACATGGACTGTCCACCGTAGATAGGCAGGACTTCACAGTTGAAATGCTTGCCATACTTGTGCACCGCTTCCGCGACCTGCATTGCGAGCTCGCGGGTTGGTACAAGAATCAGGGCGCTGATGAATGGCTTGCGTGGATTGCGTTCAGGGTTATCGCAAATCTGCTGGAGCAGGGGCAGCGCGAATGCAGCCGTTTTTCCTGTTCCCGTCGCGGCCTGCCCAAGAAGATCGCGTCCCTCGAGGAGAGGCGGAATTGCTTCTTTTTGAATTGGGGTTGGCTCTTCGTAGCCGAGCTTGGAGAGCGATTCCACAAGCTGGGTGTTGAGACCGAGCGAAGTAAAACCTGTGGAATCGATTGTTGTTTCAGTCATGAATTGCGTAACGGAGAAGTAAGAGGAACCGTACGCAAGGTAGCGGAATTGGGGGTGCCATGCGCATTAGCTCCTCTATGGCGGGTCTTAGTTCGCGGGAAGTTCATTTCCCACGCTGGTCCTTCCACACAAGCTTCTCATCCCTGCGAGTTGCGAGAAAATCGTCGCACTTTCCATCGCCCTTTCCTGTTATCCCACCATCAGGCTCGCAGACAAGGCTGCCAGATGCACTGTAGAGTTTGCTGCGTATGTCGCAGCAGTGCGCGGCGAGATAGTACACAGCCGCGCCCCTGTAGTTGTACCGGGTAATCGTTGCGGGGGGATTCCAAACAGGCTCTGCTTCAATGCTCGCAATGAGCGATTGCATCCATGCGGGTTTTCCCTCTTCCGGATTGACAGGCTGTGTCGCACACGCAATCATCGTCGCGAGCAACGGGAAAAACCAACAACTTTGCCGCAGAGACCTCAGAACAACAGAGACAGATCTTTGTGATAACTTTTTTTGGGGAACTCCGCTCTTCCCCGAAAGGTTGTTCCGTACATAAATAGTCAGCGCGAGTCTGATATGTCGTTCTGAAGTCTCTGCGGCAGCGCTGTTAAGCAGTTCGAGTTCCGCCATTTCCACGTCAGTTGAGAGGTAAGTCTGTCGTCTGAAAAAATAGCGAAAATCCCCGTTGGTGCGGACGTTGTGTCTGCTGTTTACGAGCCGGCGACCGTGGACGAACGCGCGCTGTTTGTTTGCGCACACGGCGCCGGTGGAAACATGAACGATCGCGGAATGTTGAGCGTGTCGAAGGCATTGCGCGGCGCTGGCTTCGGAATCGTGCGATTCAACTTCCTCTACAAGGAAAAAGGATCAGGCCGCCCCGATCCCATGCCGCGCCTGAAAGAATGTTGGACTGCGGTGGTCGCGCAGGTACGAGAGGAGTTGAATCCCAATATCCTGATCACCGGCGGACGGTCGATGGGCGGGCGCGCGGCTTCGATGCTCGCGGCAGATCAATTTCCGAGCGATGGACTGCTGCTGCTGGCGTACCCGCTGCATCCAGCAGGTCAGCCCGAAAAACTTAGAGATGCACATCTGCCTCTCATCACGGTTCCCGTTCTTTGCATCAACGGAACGCGGGATGCGCTCTGCGACAAAACCCTCATGGAGCGTACACTCCTTTCCGTAAAAACAGACTGGACCATGCACTGGCTTGAAGCTGCAGATCACTCATTTCATGTATTGAAATCGTCGGGACGGACAGACGCGGATGTCCTGAGCGAGACAGCTGGAGCGTCGTCCGCCTGGCTCGGCCGCATCCTGAACGAAAAGTAAAAGCATGATCGTTCACCTGATTGACGGCACATACGAACTCTTCCGGCACTTCTACGGACAGCGGCGTTTCAACGAAGGAAATGACAAGCCATTCGGTGCCGTTGCCGGGGTCCTGCACTCCGTTCTGGAAATACTGGAAACCGGGCAGTTGCACCTCGGTGTTGCGACCGATCATGTCATCGAATCGTTCCGGAACGAGCTATGGGCCGACTACAAAACGGGCGACGGAATAGAGCCGGCTCTCTGGAAACAGTTTCATCCGCTCGAGGAAGCACTAACGGCGATGGGTGTTACAGTTTGGCCAACCGTTGATTTGGAGGCGGATGACGCACTCGCGTCG
>JANLYJ010000476.1:0-14374 GCA_031365555.1 Gemmatimonadaceae bacterium
GTGGAATGCTGAATCAGCCACCAGAAATCGGAATCCGGATTTCAGTCAGTAGGTCCGACGCGTAGCTTTACGAAGCATGCATCCTCCTCCTGACCAGCCGGTACGGCGCGTAGTTGTAATCGGAGCCGGCGCCGCTGGATCGATGGCCGCGATCTTTGCAGCGCGCTCTGGCGCAGACACCACTCTCCTTGAACGAACACGCGACGGTGGCAGAAAGATCCTGATCAGTGGTGGTGGTCGATGCAACGTCCTCCCGATGGAAGTGGACGAGAAGCGCTTCATTACTGACTCGTCACCGAACACGCTCAGGAAGATGCTGCGGTCGTGGCCGCTCAGGGAGCAGATCGAATTCTTTGAAAATGATCTTGGAATTCCGCTGGCTGAAGAACCTGAGTCACTGAAATACTTTCCCCGTTCCAACAAGGCGCGCGACGTTCGCGACGGACTTCTCTCGCATGCGCGAAAGAGCGGTGTAACCATCCGCATGGACACTCTCGCCTCGACGATTGAACCGGCTGACCAGGGTTGGCGGGTGCAAGTCGAGAATGCCGCCGCGATCGAGTGCGATGCACTCGTTATTGCTGCAGGCGGCCTCTCTGTACCGAGTACAGGAAGTGAAGGGTTTGGTCTCCGGGAGTTGCGCCGCCTCGGACACACGATCCACCCGACGTATGCCGCGCTCACTCCCATTACTGCGACCGACTCTCCCTTTGCCGACCTGAGCGGAGTTTCCTTTCGGGCCACGATCAGCGCTCATGACGATGCAAACGGCCGTTCAGCGAAAGCGACAGGTGGCTTCCTTTTCACTCACCACGGATACAGCGGACCGTCGGTACTAGACGTTTCTCACGTGGTAGTAAGGTCTCGCGCAGAATCAGATTCATCGGCCCGCCTTACGATCCAGTGGACCTCGCTCAATGCAAGTGACTGGGAGGTAGAGCTGCGACCGCAGGGCACTCGGTCAGTTCTTGGCGCTGTACGCGCTCACATGCCGGATAGGTTGGCCGCTCTACTTGTGCGACTCGCGAACGTCGAGCCTACTCGCTCGCTGGCGGAGCTCCGGAAGGACGAGCGGACGCGTCTGATCACTATGCTTGCGAACGCAGAACTTCCCTGGTCCGGTGATGAAGGCTACAAGAAGGCAGAAGTAACTGGCGGGGGTGTGAGTCTCGCCGAGGTTGATCCGCGCACAATGGAAAGCAGAAAGCATCCAGGTCTGTTCATTTGTGGCGAAGTACTCGACGCTTTCGGACCTGTGGGAGGGTACAATTTTCTCTGGTCATGGGCGACAGGGCGCGCCGCAGGAACAGGTGCTGCTACGTCGCCCGCATGATGCGAAACCGCGCCGTCGCAATTTGAAACAGTCCGAATCCAACAAGTCCCAGCGCGACCAGAAAGTATAGGATTCGGCCCCACGGCTCCTGAGCAATTGCGACCAGTGAATCGTGAATCCCGCCAGCTTTTGAAGGATTGTATGTACGGCCGGCTTTGATGAAAAGCATGCCGATCATTCCGAATACTGCACCGCGAGCAATGATTCCGAATTTGCCCGCAACCGAAACCAGCGTGCGAGTTCGCTGATCTGTACCTGCCAGCGAAAGGTGTTTCAGGAATTTCTCGGAGATCGCCCTGTACAACTGATACAGTGCATAGCCGATCATGCTCAAGCCGAACGCAATCACGATCCATTTGCCGGCAGGGAGTTCGAGGACGCGGCTTGTGAGGGACCGGGGCGCATCCCCTCCCGCACGTTGCTTGTGGGTCAGGTACCGTATTGTCCAAACACCCAGCGCCGCGTATGCGAGTCCGCGCCCGGCGGCTCCGATGCGCTGCGCCGCCCCAGTTGGGTCGTCCCCTTTCCGCTCGGCGTCGGTTGCAGCGCTAACCAGTCTCCATGCCGCATATCCGAAAAGTCCAATGGCGATAATGACAAGGACGAACCTGCCAAAGGGAGCATCGCCGATGGCTGCGATTGCACCGTGGGTATCGGTCGAATGCTTTCGGTATCCGCGCTCGGCGACCAGAGCAAGGATACCCATCATCACGTACACAATTCCTTTGACGGCGTATCCGAGCCGTCCCAGTCTCACGAGAGTTTTATTCACGGTCGTCATTATTGCGCTTTTTGTGCCCGTGTGAGGGCTCGGTCGAGGGCATTCGCAAAAGCCTGCTTTTCGCGCGCGCCGAAAGTCCCATGTCCACCGGTTTCAACCCCTGTGCTTCGGAGGGTGTCCATGAAGTTCCGGACGGAGAGCCGCTCGCCGATGTTTTCCGCCGTGTAGACATCCCCGCGTGGATCGATAACGACGACATTGTTTGGAACCAGCAGGGCGGCAAGGGGAATGTCTGCGGTCACAGCCACGTCGCCTGCCTGTGCATGTTCAGCAATATAGAGGTCGGCGACGTCGGGTCCGCCATCCACCCGGACCGCCGTCACGAAAGGATTTCCGGTAGGCATTGGCAGCCGCTGGTTCGCGACGAGAATCGTTTCCAGCTTCAATCGCTCTGCAGCCCTGAAGCACACCTCTTTGACGCCCTGAGGCGCTGCGTCTGCATCCAGCCAAAGCTTCATGATGAAGTGAAGATAGTCCGCTAAATTGTATAGATGGATACTGGTGACAATAACACGCTAAAGGATCGTTTTCAGGCGGCATCAGAGCTGCTGGAAGCAATCGTAGTAGACCGCTCGCTGCTCGTGCAGGTTACGGAAGCGGAGCGAAATCGCTTCCTTCAGGCGGCGGGTCGCGTATCGCGTCCCGATGCCATCGACAGACGCAGGCTCCTGAAAGTCGGCAAACGGCAGCGCCGGGCAGAGAAGGTGGAGCGCGAAGAGAACATGCTGGCTTCGACGGGGATCCGGAAATTGCGGCGGCAGCCGGTGTTCACGTCACCCAACGTCTTTCCTCCCTCGCCAGACAAGCTGCTGGAGCAGGAACGTCTCGGCGAATCTGATGAAGCGCGGAACTGCTACACGTGCAAGCGCGACTATACGACCATTCACCACTTCTACGACCGGCTCTGCCCGGAATGTGGTGATTTCAATTTCGCCAAGCGCACCGAGACAACCGACCTCACCGGACGAGTTGCACTGCTGACAGGAGGCCGCGTAAAGATTGGCTACCAGGCCGGCATCAAGCTTCTGCGCGCGGGCGCACATCTGATCGTCAGCACCCGGTTTCCCCGCGACTCCGCAGCGCGCTATGCGGGTGAGCCCGACTTCGCCGATTGGAGCGACAGACTGGAGATCTTCGGTCTCGACCTGCGCCACACGCCGAGCGTGGAGTCATTCTGCACAGAGCTGCTGGAAACGCGTGAGCGTCTCGATTTCATCATCAACAACGCCTGTCAGACTGTGCGCCGTCCTGCAGAATTTTACGAGCACATGCGCGAAGTCGAAACTGCTGCACTCACATCGCTGCCTGAGCATGTGCGCGGACTTCTCGGTTCCTATGAGGGCCCGCACGCATACGAGATCATCTCCGGCGAGAAGAAACTCGCGGCCGCGCTTGGCCCCGTTTCAATTTCGGCTGGAGTCACAGTGGCGGAGCTCTTTCCGGAGGGACAGCTCGATCAGGACCTTCAGCAGGTCGATTTGCGGGGCAGAAACTCGTGGCGGCTGCTGATGGATGAAGTGGCATCGGTCGAACTGCTCGAGGTTCATCTCGTGAATGCCATCGCGCCATTTGTAATGAACGCCCGGCTCAAGCCCTTGATGACGCGAACTCCGGAGCGGGACAAGCACATCGTGAATGTCTCCGCGGTCGAAGGTCAGTTCTATCGTCCGATGAAAACAACACGTCATCCGCACACCAACATGGCAAAAGCGGCGCTGAACATGATGACGCGAACGTCTGCGGCTGACTATGTTGCAAGTGGGATCCACATGAACAGCGTGGACACCGGATGGGTGACTGATGAAGATCCTGTTGAGATTGCGCAGAGGAAAGTCGCGGAGCACCGGTTTCACCCGCCGCTCGACATAGTTGACGGGGCCGCGCGCATTGTGGATCCGATAATTTCAGGATTCAACACGGGCGAACATATTTGGGGGAAGTTCCTGAAGGATTACCGTTCTACTGACTGGTAGGAGAGGATATGAAAAAGAAAGGCAATCGTTCAATTCCGGATTTTTCACGGAAGAAACCCAGCGGATCGGCGCCGGTCGATAACAAGGCTACGGGATCAGCTCCGAAGCAGCCGCGAGTTCAGGTTGGAAAGCCACAGGCAACCTCTTCGAAATCGGGACGCCGCGGATCCTGACTTCAGGTTCTCTTGGTCGCCCGAAAGTTCTCGTTTAGCATGCCTAGAAGCTGCTCTGCGGCGAATTGGATCTTATGAATGAAGGGCTGGTACTGCGAATCGCCTGCCTCTTCAGCCTGTTCCTTGAGCAGCTCCGCGTAACCCAGGATGTGACCAAGCGGCGTCCTCAAGTCATGAATGAGGTCCGACGGTAGGGCGTGCTGAACTTTTTCCTGAATATGCGGGGGTAGCTCGGTCACGATTGTTTGGCTCCGGTTAAAAGCTCAATCTTAGCGAGCAGCCGCGTCAATTCAATAGGTTTTGTGTCGTAGTCGTCGCATCCCGCTTCGAGCGCTTTCTCCCTGTCGCTGGACATCGCGTGGGCGGTTAGGGCAATTACCGGGATTGCTTTTGTTTCAGCTCCGGCTTTCAGGCAGCGGGTGGCTTCCCACCCATCGAGGATCGGAAGGCTCATGTCCATCAGTACGATGTCGGGGGATTCACTCTGCGCCATCTCCAGTCCCATCTGTCCATCCATCGCCATGATTACTTCGTAGCCTCGCCGGAGCAGACGCCGTGAAAGCATGTCGCGGTTCATTTCGTTGTCTTCTACGAGCAGGATTTTAGTCATCTGTAGTTATGTATTTAGAAGGCGTGGCGTCGCAAAATTATCCAGCTCATTGCGGACTCGGTTCAAGAGCTCTTCTCTCGATCCGCCCACTTTGTGCAGAATCGTCTCGACGTAGCCGCTCAAGCGCCTGCGTTCTTCGCCCGTAAGGTCGTGTGCAGTGACCACAACAATCGGAATCGATCGCCACTCCGGCTGTGCGCGCACCTTGTCGGCAAATTCGAAGCCGTCCATCACCGGCATCATAAGGTCGAGAAGAATTAGACTCGGACGATCCGCCTTCATCATCTCCAGAGCTATCTCGCCGTTCTCCGCCTCCAGTACACGGCAGCCCTCCTTCTCGAGCATGTTCCTCGTGAGGGCACGTGTCGCCGCGTCATCCTCGACTACTAGAATTGCGCACGGTGGAGTCGGGCACGCGTACTTCTTGATGATGCGCGCGAGCCTGCGGCGATTCACCGGCTTGGTTGCGTAGTCGGCAGCACCCAGCGTGAATCCGCGCTGCGGGTCATCAACCATCGTAAGCATCACGACCGGAATGTCATGCGTTGCGGGGTCATGCTTCAGTGTCTCCAGGACCACCCAGCCGTCCATGTCCGGCATCATCACGTCGAGTGTGATAGCTACGGGACGCAGCTGCCTCGCCAACCGTAGACCTTCGGCCCCGCTGCTGGCGCAGTAGACGCAGAACCCTTCCTTCGAAAGAAAGGACTTCATCAGTTCGCGCTGAGACAGGTCGTCGTCGATGACCAGCACGCATGTGCCGATATCAGGAAGGGTTTCCGTGTTCTCGACTGCCGTGCCGGACGTTATGGCACCATGCGTAGCGGCACGTTCCGGCTCCGTCCGAATTTCGACGACGTCGGCGGGAATCTTGATCGTGAACACGCTGCCTTGTCCCGGCACGCTTTGAAGAGTGACATCGCCGCCCATCATCTGGCAAAAACGGCGAGTGAGCGCCAGTCCCAGTCCGGTTCCACCAAATTTGCGAGTGGTAGAAGGATCTGCCTGGGTGAAATCCTGAAACAGCTTGACGATCTGCTCAGTGCTGAGGCCGATTCCCGTGTCAGTAACCTTGAACACGATCCACTCGCGACTATCCATGCGCTGTCTTTCGGCTTCCAGCGCGATCTTCCCGGACTGCGTGAATTTCGCGGCGTTCGAAAGAAGATTGAAAAGTCCCTGTCGAACCTTGATCTGATCGGCGTGCATCGAGCCAAGGTCGAATGACTTCTGTACGTGCATTGTGTTGGAATTCTTTGCAACCATCGGGTGAACGGTCGCAGCAACCTCGTCTATCATCGTGTTGATGTCGAAGGTCTCGAGGTACAGATCCATCTTTCCCGCTTCGATTTTTGAAAGATCGAGAATGTCATTGATCAGGGCGAGCAGGTGCCGGCCGGCACCATTGATCTTTTCGAGGTCTGCTCCGAAGGAGCCAAGGTTCTGGTCAACAGCTTCTTCCTGGAGCATCTCCGAGTAACCTACAATTGCGTTGAGCGGAGTCCGGAGCTCGTGGCTCATGTTCGCCAGAAAGAGGCTCTTTGTCTTGTTAGCGGTCTCGGAAGCTTCCTTGGCTTTTGCAACTTCTTCTTCCGCGCGGCGGCGTTCAGTTACGTCTTCCATTGCGAGCACGAGCAGCTCGCCATGGTGTCCGGCCTGAAGTTTTCTCGCGTTGAGCAGCATCACGCGGCGACCGAGAGCAGGGAAGTCATGCTCGAGCTCGAAGTCGTTGAAGAATGAGCTCTGCGGGACGATGTCTTCAAGAAGAGTCTTGAGATCTGGAATATCCCACTGACCATTTCCCAATTCGTAAATCAGCCGGTTTTCAGTCTCCGCGGCCGACACCTGGAAAGTCTGATAAAATGCGCGGTTGCCCGAACGAACCCGCAGCGTCGTGTCGAGAATCAGAAGCGGTTCTCTAACCGTATCAACGATGTTCTGCGCGTACGTTTCAATGGCCTTGAGGTCAGCTTCTACACGGCGACGCTCAGTGACGTCCTCCATTGCAAGAACCAGAATCTCCGAGTGGCTGCCGGCGCGGAGCTTCCGTCCATTGAGCAGCATGATCCGCCGCCCGATAATCGGAAAAGAGTGCTCGAGCTCGAAGTCATTGAACACAGAGCTCGTGGGAATGACATCCTCGAGGAGTGTCCGCAAATCAGGTATATCCCACTGACCATTGCCCAATTCGTAAATCAGGCGATTTTCAGTCTCGTCGGGAGAAACCTGGAATGTCTGGTAGAATGCACGGTTTGCGCTTTGAACCCGAAGGCTCTTGTCGAGCATCAGGAGCGGCTCGCGTACGGTTTCTACAATGTCCTGCGCGTACGTTTCGATATCATCTACAAACGGCTTCTGATTCAAATTTTACCTCTTAGTCTTAACGTACGGCATCGGACGCCCCATCGGGGGTTAATGCCATCATAAGGGTACTGACGCTTGAGAACCACTCATTACCAGTGCTTCCCACAGTCGGAGAGCGGGACATCCTGGCCCATCTCCGCCGTCGTATGAGCGTCGCAACATTTGGGCTCAGTCACATCGCTCTTGCCGTTTCGGACACCGAGCGTGCGTTTCAGTTCTACCAGTCCGTTTTCGGCATGATCGCCGTTTACCGCAGCGAATCTCTCGTACAGGCACAAACACCGGGAACGCGTGACGTTCTTGTCCTCGAAAAAAGCGATGAGTGCAGAACTGATACAGGCGGAATCGCTCACTTTGGTTTCCGTCTCAAGGATGCCTCCGCCATCGTACACGCAGCGTCGCTCATCGTAGCAGCCGGTGGAACCATTGTCGAACGGGGCGAATTTGTTCCGGGTGAGCCGTACATATTTGCCAGAGATCCGGACGGTTACCTGATTGAGGTTTGGTTTGAAATCCCCACCGCCGTAGACCCCGCCTCGGATCTTGGCTAACTCTCATGCATGATTTCTGCCCGGATCACCCGCGCTAATACCGCCGTTCTCGCGTTAGCTGGCCTCGTGCTGCTCTTTGCCGCTGACAACATTCTTCCGTCCATCATCAGCTCATTTCCCGCGGACGGATACTGGTTCGGCCAGATGCTCGGTGCCGCGCTGCTCGGACTTGCAAACTTCAACTACTTCAATCGGACTGCTCTCCTCGGCGGCATCTACGGCCGGGCCGTCACCGCATCGAACTCGACTTTTTACGTTGTCGCGGCGTTATCGTTGGTCAGGCAGGCGACCAGAACGTCACCATCTCCTGGCTTTTGGGTAGTCACGGCCATCTGCCTCTCTTTTGCCGCCACCTACTCGTGGCTGCTTTACAGGGGACCATTCGAGAGCGATCTCAGCAAGCAGCGCGGATCGGCTGCGCTTGCTTCCGCCGAAACAAATACCACTATTAAGCCGTAAGGCTTTTTGAAGCCTTTGACTCTTACGCGGACACAACCATGGCAATTCTAGATAAACTGAAACAGGAACTGGATCGCGCCGGAAAGGCGGCACAGGACGCCTTCGATGAAGGCAAGACGCGCCTCGAAGCATTCCGTGAGCGGCAGCTCGCCGACAAAGCTGCGCAGGCGCTCGGCTACGCTGTATTCCGCGCCAAGCAGTCCGGTGGGGAAGTTGATGCGGAAACGCTCGGCAGACTCACGACAACCCTGACGACGCACGATGCAGAAGCCGCTCGCCTCGAAGGTGAGCTGGACAAACGACGCACGGATCGGAAAACCGCTCCGCCGAGCGCGACCTCTACGGAATCCGGTGGCGATACCTACCAGGGCGCACCAAGCTAAAAAAAACTGGCCGCCGATAGCGTCAAGCTATTAGCGACCAGCTCGCTTTTTCTTGTCTTACAAAAACAACGAGCTGTTAGCGGATAGCTGAACGCCATCCGCTGACAGCTTCGTTTTATCTCTGTCCTTTCGGCGGCAGAGTCTTGTACCGCTGGGTAAGCAGCTCCTGGCGGTTCGGCTCCAGGTATTCGCGACCAGCTACGAATACATGCTCGGCGCGCGAAGTGAACTCGAATGGATCGCCGCTCCACACAACCACGTCGGCATCACGCCCTGCAGCGAGCGATCCAACCCGGCCTGCGAATCCGAAGATTTCCGCAGGTGCGAGCGTGACTGCACGCAGCGCATCATCCCATGTCATCCCATAGGAGACAGCATTGCCCGCTTCCTGACGAATGTTGCGGACGTTGAATGTTTCTTCGTCGCCATTACCGGAATTACCGATGATGATCACCTGCACGCCAGCACGACGGAGCAGTGCAAGATTGTCCTGACGCGTTCCCAGTGATGCAAAATCTCCCGGAATGTTGTTCATGGCGCCTGTCATCACCGGGACATGTGCGGCGGCCAGCTTGTCTGCAACCATCCACGCCTCCGATCCGCCACCGATGATGATCTTCAATCCGTATTCACGAGCGAGCATCAGCGCTGCATCGATGTCGCTTGACTTGTCAGTAGACACGATGAGCGGCAGCTGCCCTTCAAGAACGGGGATCATTGCTTCGAGATCCTTCCGGCTCGCTGAGTAATTCCGTGTTTCGGCACGCTCGAAGGCAGCCCGATTCCGCTGAAACGACCGTGTGTCCTCGAACAGTTCGCGAAGACGCATGATCAGCTCGCCGCGTGCGCCAGCACCGCCACGCTGAGGGCTGCCGACCTGCGCAACCATGGCGATCGGTCCCTTAACCAGCATGTCTGAAATCATTCCGGGCACGAGTTTGATCACTGCAGCCTGTCCCCAGATCAGTCCGCCCTGAGGCAACACCATTACACTCGTGATTCCTTCATCGCGAGCCGGTGCGAAGAGCGCGGATGTTGTGTTCAGTCCTTCCCACACCCGGAACGCCGCAGCGATTTCGTCCTTGCCGCGCGGAGATGCGTCGTTGGTTCCTTGCACTGCGCCCACTTCGGAAAGACCGAGCTGAGTATTTCCGTTTACCAGACCAGGCGTTACCCATTTGCCTGTCGCATCGATGCGCTGCGCGCCGGCCGGAATTGCTACGTTTGCGCCAACCGCAACGATCTTCCCGCCGCTGATGACAACAGTTCCATTCTCAATCGGTGGACCACTAACAGGAAAAACCTTACCGCCCGTGATTGCGATTGTCTGTGCTGCTGCGATTTGCGCACCTGCGAGAAGCAGGGCAGTAGCGCCCAGTGAAATCGTTTTAATGTGCTTCATTAGTTGATCCTCCCCATCACTGGTACGTAGCCAAGCTCGAAATCAGTACGCCAGTTGTTGGCGGGATCATTTCTGTCGAACAACATTGCACCGTCCACCCAGACTTTTTCCGGCTTCGAGTAAACGCTGAACGGATCCGCGCTCCAAAGAACTACGTCTGCGTTTTTGCCAACTTCGAGGGAGCCAATCTTGTTCTCCAGGCCGAGAGCCCAGGCAGCGTTGATCGTGAGCCACTTGATGGCCATGTCTTCGGTGACGGGAATGCCTGCTTCGATTCCGGCTTCCATTGCCTTTGCAGCTTCCTGATTCAGGCGCTGCTCGCCCGACGCGTCGTCAGAGTGAACGATTGCGCGGGCACCAGCTTTGTCGACGAGCGCGATGTTCGCCTTGATGCCGTCGATCGCTTCCACCTTGAATGCACCCCAGTCTGCCCATAGGGAGCCGGAGATTCCTTCCTTTGCAAGAATGTCGGCGATCTTGTACGCCTCGACGCCGTGGTGGAAGGAACGGATGCTGTAGCCGAACTCATGAGAGATGTCTATCATCTGCGCCATCTCGTCTGCGCGGTAGCAGTGGTTGTGCACGAGGATGTTGCCACGCAGAACTTCGGCGAGAGTCTCAAGTCCGAGGTCGCGGCCCGGTGGATCACCCTTTTTGTCGGCGAGCCATTTGTCCCAGCGACGACGATACGCTTCCGCCTGAATCCATGCTGTACGATATCCAGCAACGTTGCCCATGCGGGTGGAAGGACCACGACTCGCATAAACGCGCTTCGGATTTTCGCCACACGCCATCTTGAGACCGTATTTCGCACCCGGGAACTTCATGCCCTGAACCGTGCGCGATGGAACGACTTTGAGCACTGCGCTGCGTCCGCCAATGAGGTTGGCAGATCCGGGTAGAACCTGGATCGTGGTTACTCCACCCTGCAGCGTTCGCGGAAACTGTGCGTCCTGTGGCCAGACCGAATGTTCGATCCATACGTGGGCAGTAACCGGATTTGTTGCTTCATTCACGTCATTGGTCTGCGTGCCCTGTCCACCAGGTGCGCCGCCGGCTCCAATATGTGAGTGCGTATCGATAATTCCCGGCGTGACGTACTTGCCCGTGCCGTCGATAACGATTGCATCGGCAGGTGCATTAACCGTCGCTCCGACCTCTGCGATTTTTCCATCGCGCAGCAGGATCGAGCCATTGCGAATGGTCGGACCGGCGGCAGTCAGCAGCGTGACGTTGCGAATTACTGTCGCGCGTGAAGGCCACGGTGTGTAGGTACTTGGGAAGGGATCAGCATTGGGTGAAGAAATTCCGCCGCGCGGCGAGGCCGGTGGAGTGGTGTCTCGCGATGCAGATGTCGCAGGTGTAGGTGAAGTCGTTGAAGCCGGCTTCACCGAGGCGCATGCAGCTACTGTCGTGAGCGCAAGAACTGATAGAACGCGCATCAGTGTGTAATCCTCCTAGGGTTTCCGGCAATTATAGGCGCCGGACTGGATGGATGTGAGGGGGTAATTCAGCTGGACGCGTTTAGCCAATCGCGCAAAACATCCGGCTTATCTGTGCAGATAGCGTCAACGCCGAGTGTACGCAGCCGCTCCCACTGGTCACTCTGATTGGCCGTCCACACAATTACGCGGCCTCCGAATTCGTGAACTTCGTTTACGAGATCGGCATCCACAAAATCAACCTGCGGCCAGTAGTCTCTCGAGTTGGCAGATTTCAATATGCCAACCGGATCGATGGGCCTGCTTACGGTGAGCACTCCCGTCTGCACGCCCGGTACGAAATCCCGGATCTTACTGACGATGCGATGGTCGAATGAGTGCACAGCCAGCTCGCAGTCGGATTCACGGATGACGCGCGCGACATCGAGCTCGATTGAGGCTGCCTTTACTTCTATATAGATCTTCAGCCTGCCGGAGAAGCGAGTCAAAACATCCGCGAGAAGGGGCAGCTCGAACCCCGCCGTTGCTGCAGCCTTATGGGCCTGGTCGAAAGAGGCTGTCGCAAGCGGGACTGCCTTTTCACCCCATTTGATGTCGAAATCGTGATGAACCACAACCCTGCCGTCCACCGTGCGGTGTACATCGAGCTCAACAGCGTTCGCGCCAGCTTTAACTGCCAGATCGAAGGCCTCGATGGTGTTTTCCCGGGCTGATTCGTGCAATCCCCGGTGGGCGATGATTTCGGGCTTGGTGTATGGCATGTGGGCGTATATTCGCTGCTCGAAAAGCTGAGTCAAGCCTTAACGTAAGGCGAAATGGCGCGTCTACCTTCACGTAATGTGATGAACTCTATCTCCAAACTCTCCTCGCTTGACGACTCGGAGCTCGTAAATGAGTGGCTGAGCGGCAACGAGCGGGCTGCAACAGAGATCGTTGGACGTCACGCAGATCCCCTGGCGCGCTTCGCGGCGAGCCTTGGTGAAAGGGAACAGATCGAGGAAGTAGTTCAGGACACATTTGTACGCGCGTTTGGCGCGATCGAGTCCTTCAGGCGAGAGAGCAGTTTGAGGACGTGGCTCTTTACCATCGAGCGAAGACTCATTCTCGATCGAAGGAGAGCTGAAGCCCGCGAGCCTGAAATGGAAATGGTTCGTTCCGGCACCTACTCGACTCCGGGAGATGCACTGGACGAGATGCTCGCAAATGAAATGTCGGAAAGAGTGAGGCTTTCGATGGAAACATTGTCTCCGACCCAGCGCGATGTCTTTCGTCTTAGAGCAGAGCAGGGAATGTCTTACAAGGAAATTGCTGAAGTGCTCGAAACCACCGAGGGATCGGCACGGGTGCACTATCACAACGCGGTTCGCGCAGTGAAGGAGTTTTTAAATGAGTGAATGCATACATAGTGAATTTCAGGACCAGCTGCCGGAGCTTGCTGCGGGAACGATCGAGTATCCCGTGCAGGTCGAAGGACATGTTGCTGTCTGCCCACACTGCACGGCGGAGCTGGAAATTCTCCGCGCGGTGCGTGACGCGGCAGTTCCGGTTCCGCACATACATATCTCGAAGATTGTCAGGGCACTTCCACCCGCACCTATTCCGGTGCGCGAGGAATTTCCCTGGTACCGCCGTGCCTCGTTCCAGATGGCTGCTGCGTTTCTGCTTGTTGCCGGAGGTTTGATCTCCGTTCGCCAGGCCGGTGACCGCGTTGCACCGTCAACGAGTGTTGCAGTGGCGGCATCGCCGGCGGCGCAGGTCGCGGAGGCTCCTGTGGAAATTCCTGCGGATCCAGGTCAGAGTTCAGCCGACACTCGTGTGGCTGTTGCTCCCGCCGCTTCCCCGACAAAATCGGGCATTGCACTGGTGAGCGGGCTCGATGAGCTGAGCACACAGGAGCTGACAGCATTGCTTCAGGATGTTGATAATCTCGCCGCTGTTCCGGTGGACGAACCGGTAGAATTTTCCCCTGTAAGCGCAACAGACGCTCAAGGAGAAGGGTGATATGCGTGCCGTAGCACTTGCAGTCCTGATTGCAACAGCTTCAGTAGCGAAGGCGCAGTCTGGCCCGGGCACGCCCCCGCCGGAACGTGCACGGGTGGAACAACAGCTACGTGCGCGCCTGGGCGAGGTGGTCAAGCAAAGACTCGGCTTGAACACGCAGCAGATGCAGCAGCTGAACGCCGCGAATCGCAAGTTCGATGGTGATCGCCTCGCGCTGTTGAATTCCGAGAGACGCGTACGCATGGCAATTCGCCAGCAGATTGAAGCGGGCGATAAGGCAGCGCAGGATCGCATCAGCGCGCTGATGGATTCGACTCTCCTGATCGAGCGCCGCCGCCTGGATCTCATGGAAGGTGAGCAGAATGAGCTCAAGAAATTTCTGACTCCGCGCCAGAGAGCGCAGTATTTCGGCCTTCAGTCGCAGCTGAGGCAGCGGATGCAGCAGATGCGGCAGAATCGCGCACTCCGCGCGCGTCGAGGCCCACCGCAATAGGCTTCACTGCGGCGCCGGATTGTTTAGATTGTATGGCGCGCCGGGGTGGTGGAATTGGTAGACGCAGAGGACTCAAAATCCTCCGAGCTCAGGCTCTTGCGGGTTCGAGTCCCGCCCTCGGCATTACTCGCTTAACGCACTTGGACAGGGGTAAGCCGGTTCGTCGTAGTCGCGTCTCCTAGTTGCCCCCGCGCGTTGTACCCCCAACAGTAAGCGGCCCCAGATACGGCAAGGCCGCACACGTGGTTCGAACCCGCGTCGATTGATACGAGGTTCACCGAGCTGAAGACCGGAGTCGGCAGCGTACGGTTGATAAGTGACCCATCGCCGAGCTGACCAAACTGATTCGTGCCCCAGCAGTACGTCTGGCCATCAATCGCTATTCCACAAGTAAAATATTGACCCGCGG
>JANLYJ010000509.1:0-5201 GCA_031365555.1 Gemmatimonadaceae bacterium
GGTGCATTTTCACTCACGCAACAATGCGTTCAGCTTGGGTATTCGCCGCGGGTTACGATTGTCCACACCTCGAAGAGCGAGGCTGGGCAGATCTACGTTCCTGAGGTAAACGCGGCCCTCGCGATCGGGTGTATTGCTGCTGTTTTGATCTTTAAATCTTCTACGGCGCTCGGTGCCGCTTACGGTATCGCTGTCACTGGCACCTTCATAATGACGAACATCCTTCTGTTCGTCGTTGCCCGCACCTGGTGGAACTGGAGTCTTCTCAAGGCCGTCGTTCTAACCGGGTTCTTCATGATCGTGGATTTTGCGTTCTTTGGCGCGAACATCCTCAAGATCCCGCAGGGCGGTTGGTTCCCGCTTGTAATCGCGGGTCTCATTTTCACTGGAATGACAACCTGGGCTCGCGGGCGAGCACTGCTTGTTGAGAAGCAATCCACGGGGGGGCTCACGATGGAAGAATTCATCGAGAGCATTTCACGAAAGCAGCCGGCGCGCGTATCAGGGCTAGCTGTGTTTCTTGCGCGCGATCCGTCAAAAGTACCGTCAGTTCTTTTGCATCACCTGAAACACAACAAGGTTCTCCACCAGAAAGTCGTGATCCTTTCTATCCTGTCTGAAGAAGTACCGACCGTTCCGGACGAAGAGCGCATCAAGATCGAGCCGCTGCGCGATGGATTCTATCGAATTCTTGCCCGTTACGGCTTCATGGAAACTCCCAAGATTCCGGACATCATGAAGCACGCTTCGGCATCAGGCATCCACGCGAGCAAGGCGGAAACGACCTACTACCTCGGTCGAGAAGAGCTGATTCCAAGCAACGAAGGAACGATTGTGTGGCGCTGGAGAAAGAAGTTGTTCCGGTTCATGTCACGGAATGCAACCTCACCTACGAAGTACTTCGGGCTTCCGCCAAACCGCGTCGTAGAGCTCGGCGCGCAGATCGAGTTCTAGCGCTCGTCTCCGACAGTCCGGCGAAACTTCTCGATCTCCCGCCGGTCCTTCTTGCTGGGCCGGCCCGTTTCATAGCCGGATCCCGAATTCATCGCACGAACGTGGGCGGCCATTGCCTCGCGCGCCTTTTTGGATTCAGGCAGCTCCTCGAACAGCTTCGCCGCAATCGCTGCAGATCCACGCTTCTCGGAAACGTCTTTCACAAGGACGATGTGCTCAAAGGGCCCCATGCGAACGCGCACTTCATCGCCAGCACCAACAAGGCGGGACCGCTTGACCTTTTCATCATTCACAAGAATCTTCCCGCCGTCGAGTGCTTCGACTGCGAGAGAGCGGGTTTTATAGAACCTTGCGGCCCAAAGCCATTTGTCGATTCTTACTCTTGATTCTGTAGTCATCGGATTTGGAAAGTAACACTGCCTTTATGACTGGATGGCTTTCCCTAACTACATAATACGAATGAAAAGCTTTTCAATAGTTTTGGTGCTTACTGCGCGGTCGCTCATGGCTCAGGCACCGGTGCCCGCCGAACGACCAATCGTTCCCTTCCAGGACAACAGCTTCATTCTCGAAGAAGCCTACAACCAGGAAGCCGGCGTCGTTCAGCACATTGCGATCATGGAACGCGGCGAGAACAATGCGATGAATGCCTCGTTCACCCAGGAATGGCCACTCGGCAGCCAGACTCACCAGTTCAGTTACACGATTCCGCTGGTGCGGCCGGACGGTACAGGCACCAAGCTCGGACTTGGTGACATCGACCTGAATTACAGACTACAGGCAATCGGCAGCGGTGATTCGAAGCTGGCGGTTTCACCGCGTGTGACGCTTAGCCTTCCGTCAGGGCGCAATGCGCGCGGGCGTGGGAGTTACGGAATTGGCCTGGGCATGCCAATCAGTTACGCAGTGTCTCCGACGATCGTAACGCACACGAACTTCAGCGTGCTCCATGTTCCCGGCGCGCGCGAGGCGGATGGAAGAACAGGAAACGCAGCTTACTCTGTCGGTCAAAGCGTGATTTACAAAGCGCATCCGCAGGCGCACCTGATGCTCGAGTCGCTCTGGACAGGCGGCGATGAGGACTCATTTGTAATTTCGCCGGCTGTGCGGCTGGCGATGAATTTCAAATCGGGTCTTCAGATTGTTCCCGGCATCGCCGTGCCATACGAAACGAGACGCGGTGGATCTACAAGCGTGCTGTTCTATCTGAGCGTCGAGCACCCGTTCGCCCACCCGCGACCGGATGCCCGACACTCATCCCCAATCAGATAGATCTGCTGATCCTTGAAACACGCGCCTTGACCGGTGCCGCTGGTGACGGCGCCGGCGTAGGCAGAAGTACATCCTCGTCAAAATAGAACTCGGTTGGACGCGGGGCTGAAGGCGCCACGCGGATTCGGATTGGCGTAACCGGGCGCGGCGCAACATTGCCGCGCAGCTGCATCAGTGGCGCCATGTTTTCGCGAAAGATCTGCATGTTCGGCATCGCGGGCATTGCGTGCATCCCCGGCATCGCGGGCATTCCCGGCATCGCAGGAAAGGCCATCCCGAAATTTCCTTCCGACTTCATCAGATCTGATGCACGTGCGGTCGTCACAGACACGTCACGCACCCGGCCGCCCGAATAGATGCGCAGACTCACACTCGCGCCCGGCGCCAGTTTCTGGATCTCACGCGTCAGTCTATGCGACGCCATGCCCGCTGTATAACTGTCTTCGACATCGCCCGGCGCAACGCGCAGGTCCACCCCATTGATAGAAGCAATGCGCTCCCCTTCAACAATTCCCGCCTTCTCGGCCGGGCCATCAGGCGTCACCCTGCTGATAAAGACGCCGAGCGTATCGCGCCTGGTTCCCGTCGTCTGAACCGAGACACCAATCGCAGCGCGCTTGATGAGCGTCGAATCTTCTTTCCAGCGACCAAACGTGCAGGTCGTCATTCCCTCTTTGTTACTGATGCAGTTCTCGTCTTCCACCTTCATGTTCTTTCGCGGCTCAGGAGTTTTCGTCTTTGACTGGGCTTCCACGCTCCCAACATTGAGTAGTCCTGCCGCCGCGAGAATTAGATGCAGTTTGTTCATACGGTAGTGCTCCCGAATAATTGGGGTTCACCTGGATAGACCCACTTGGCCTCGGAATGGTTGCCTTGGGGCCGTTTCGCGCCCCGTAAAGACTAAAAAGCGTTTGCCGCAGAGACCTCAGAACGACATATCTGGGTGTTTGTAAGGACTTTTGGGGTAAGGCATCGTCGCTACCAAGTGCCGTTCCCACAAAAAGGGGCATAACCAGTAGGATGTAATGTTGTTCTGAGGTCTCTGTGGCAACGCGGTTATTACGGGCTCTTAAGCAGTACCCGAATTACTCCACTCCGGCGATATTCCGCCTATGGCCACCGCTATCGAACCGCCCCCGTCGAGTTCCAACGGGCACAAGATCGACTTCCACACTTTCGAGCATCACTGGCAGGACGAAGCCGACGCTGCGTTTCTTTATCGGCTGCTGGCCGAAGCCGAAAAGGATCCGCACAAGAAAGACATCTATAGTCGTCTGGCCGGAGTCGAAGATCGGCATGTAGTGATTTGGGCAGACCTGATGACGCAGCATGGCAACCCGCCGCGTCGGTATCGGCCAAGTGGACGCACGCGATTGCTCGCGACGCTCGGCAGATGGTTTGGACCCGGATTTCTTCTTCCAATGCTTTTGCAGGAGGAAGGTCGCGAAGTCAAAGCGTATCTCGACATGTACCGCGCAACACCGTCGGGGACACCAGGCGGAGATGAAGCGCTCCTGCTCGCCAAGGAATCAGCCGAGCATGCAACCACTCTCGCAGGAATTGCGGGAAAAACCGGCGAGCCATGGCACCGCACGGAGTCCGGCGGTTTTCTCCGCAACATCGTCTATGGATTCAACGACGGACTGACGGCCAACTTCGGCCTCGTTGCCGGAGTGCTCGGTGCAACCGTAACCTCGCAGCATCACATGATCATCGTTGCAGGTGTAGCGGGCGCGGTTGCCGATGCACTCTCGATGGGATCGAGCGGTTATCTAGCTGCGAAGAGCGAGCAGGAAGTTTATGACTACGAGATATCGATGGAGCGCGATGAAGTTGCGCTCATGCCCGAAATCGAGCGTGACGAGCTCGCACTCATTTACGAAGCCAAGGGAATTTCTGCGGACGTAGCGTACAAGCTTGCGACCGAGATCATGGCCGATCCCCAGAAGATGCTCGCCGAGCAGGTACAGGAAGAGCTGAAGATCGGCGAGAAGGCAATGTCACCATTCCGCGAAGGATGGGTGACCGGACTTGCTACTGCGGTTGGCGCTGTCATTCCTGTGATGCCGTTTTTGATTTGGACAGGCAAGACGGCCATCGTGATTTCGTTCGCGGTTTCGATGCTTTCGCACTTTCTGGTTGGCGCTGCGAGATCAGTGTTCACGGGCCGGTCGGTGTTCCGGTCCGGGCTTGATATGTTCGTTGTTGGTTTGGGAGTTGCCGTGGTGGGTTACTACGCGGGTAACTGGATTGGAGGCTTGTTTTAGACCTTTTTTAACTGCGTTGCCGCAGAGACCTCAGAACGACATTCAACCGTTCGAGTTGGAGACTTTTTGGGGGAACTGCTGGCCGCACCGGGGTGTCGTTCCCCAAAAAAAAGAACACAGATCTGTATATGTCGTTCTGAGGTCTCTGCGGCAAAGCAGTTAAAAACGTCAGACCACGATATTCAGCAGCCGCCCCGGCACGAAGATGATCTTCTTCGGCGCACCAGTAATGAACTTCGCGACACCTTCATCCTTTCCGGCGATGGCAACAGCCTCGTCCTGCGTAATGTCGCGCGGCACATTCACCTTGCCGCGCACCTTTCCATTCACCTGAACCACAAGCTCGATATTGTCCTCACGCGCGAGGTCAGCATCGAACTCAGGCCAGCCTGAATCGAAGACGCTCTTCGTATTGCCAAGCTTCTCCCACAGCTCCTCAGCAATGTGCGGTGCAAAAGCAGCAACAAGCGGAACGAGCGGTTCAACTTCCTCGCGGCGCGGTGTGCGTTCTCCCTTTCTGAGAACGTTCATGTATTCCATCATCGCGGCGATTGCGGTGTTGTAGCCAAGCTTCGGAATGTCTTCCGTAACTTTGCGAATCGTTTGGTGAAGCTTCCGCATCACTTCAACTGAAGATTCGCCAGGTCCCTCCGACCCGGGGTTCACTACAACGTCAACCGATGCCCACAGACGATCCAGGAATCTGCG
>JANLYJ010000516.1:0-6253 GCA_031365555.1 Gemmatimonadaceae bacterium
GCTTCGATGAGTGAAATACGTGCAAACTCGGGCAATCCCGCCGGCGTCACATTCGTCCATGTTTTTCCAGCGTTTCTTGTGACGTGCACCAGACCGTCGTCTGATCCCGCCCAGATCACACCCGCCTGTTTGGGCGACTCCGCGATGGTGAAGACCGTCGCGTAATACTCGACCGAAGTTTGGTCCTTCGTGATCGGACCACCGGACGCACCCAGTGTCCGAGGGTCGTGTCGCGTGAGATCCGGACTGATTGGGTGAAAGCTCTGCCCGTTGTTCGTGGACTTGAACACGACGCTGCTGCCGACGTATAAGGTCTTCGGGTCGTTCGGCGAAATGACAATTGGAAAGGTCCACTGAAACCGGTATTTGGCATCGGCTGCATCATGTCCCATCGGATTGTCGGGCCATGGATTTACGTCACGAGCGAAGCGTGTGTTCTCGTCAAAGCGCGTGAGATAACCACCGTACGATCCGGCATAGACCACATTCGGGCTGTCCGGTCGCACTGCTATGTAGCCGCTCTCGCCACCGCCCACGCCGTACCACTGGCCATTGTCGATTCCACCATCGGAGCGGCTGGGGCCACACATCGTCGAGTTGTCCTGCTGTGCGCCGCAGACTCTGTACGGGAAGTGATTAGTCGTTGTGACGTGATAGAACTGCGCAGTCGCGAAATCCTGTTCTGTCCACGTGCGTCCAGCACTGAATGAAACGTTCGCGCCGCCATCATTTCCATTGATCATCCGCTGAGGATCGTTCGGCGCAATCCAGAGATCGTGGTTGTCACCGTGCGGGGTCGGAATTGGGCGGAATGTCTTGCCGCCGTCTGTGGACCGGTACATACCGGTATTCAGTGCGTACACGGTATTACTGTCCTTCGGGTCTGCAAAAACCTTTGTGTAATACCAGGCGCGTTGGCGGAGACGGCGATCGTTATTTGTTCTCGTCCAGGTAGAGCCGCCGTCATCCGACCGGAACACACCGCCCGAGTCAGCCTCTACCAGTGCCCAGACTCTCGAAGATTTTACTGGAGAAACTGTGATACCGATTTTCCCGATTACGCCGGTCGGGAGTCCCGAGTTCCTCGTCAGCTCTGTCCATGTTTCGCCTGCATCCGAAGACTTGAAGATCCCACTGCCGGCGCCGCCAGAAACGAGCTGCCAGGGTGTCCGGTTTGCCTGCCAAAGTGCAGCATACAACACCGCGGGATTGGTAACGTCCATCGCAAGATCACTCGCGCCTGTCGAATCATTCCGGAACAGCACTTTCTTCCAGGAATCTCCACCGTCGGTCGTCTTGAAAATTCCGCGCTCGCCGCTCGGGCCCCACACGTGCCCTTCGACTGACACGTAAACGATGTTCGGGTCAGTTGGGTGGACGCGAACGCGCGAGATGTGGTGCGAGTCACCCAGACCAATTGACTTCCATGTCTTGCCTGCGTCGGTGGACTTGAACATCCCATCGCCGAGGGACACGTTGCCGCGAATTGTGTGTTCACCGGAGCCGACGTAAACGATGTCAGGGTTGGAACTGCTCACGGCGATTGCACCGATACTGCCGCCAAAATAATTGTCCGTGACGGCCGCCCAGGTCATCCCGCCATCGGTGGTCTTGAAAACTCCGCCGCCCGTTGTGCCGAAGTAGTACTCGTTGGGTCGTGCTGCCGACCCGGCCACGGCGACAGATCTTCCACCGCGGAACGGTCCAATTTCTCTCCACTTGAGCGCCGCGAACACCGAGCTGTCGTATGCCGACGCGGGCGCTGTTGTAGTTTGCGCGCCGGCATGATCTGGAGCGGCGCAGATCGAAATCAATGCGGCACAGGTGTAGGCGACGCGCTTCTTCAAGGTCGAGCTCACGAGTTATCTCCGGTATGGGGCAGCAGACTAGTCCAGCCTTCGGCTGTTTTGCGACCGGGGTTCCGGCCGCCGCGTTTTTCGATCAGCTCGATTTCTCCAATGCTCATATCGCGATCGATTGCCTTTGCCATGTCGTAGACTGTGAGCAGGGCGATCGAAACAGCAGTGAGCGCTTCCATCTCTACGCCGGTTTGCGCGACGGTTGAAACTGACGCCTCAGCGCGCAATCCGGGAAGTTCGTCATCAAGCGTCAGCGTAACAGTGACACCGGAAAGAGGAAGTGTGTGGCAAAGAGGAATAAGGTCAGGCGTTCGTTTCGCGCCCATGATTCCGGCGAGCTTCGCGACTGTTTGTACGTCGCCTTTTTTCAGGCCGTTGGCGCGAATCACCTGGAGAGTTTCGGTGCGCATGCGAATGCTGCCGCGGGCGATGGCCGTTCGCGCGGTCTCGGGCTTCGCGGTGACGTCCACCATCGCAGCTTTGCCGGACGAATCTACGTGAGTGAGATCCTTCATCGGAGATTTGCGCGCAAGTCGCGAAGAAGTTTTGCGGTAATGAGCGTAGGGTTCACGTTCCCATCCGCCTGTTGCTGTGCGCGCGCAACTGCTTCGACTGCTCTCGAGGTGCGGAGGGCGAGCAGGTCATTCTGCTTTTGAAGAGCGTCGCGAACCCGCTCACTGAGTATCACGATTAGTGATTCAAGGATGTCGCTGAATACGCCGCGCGCACTTGATGCGCCCTGCGAAAGGCTGGTGGAATAGAGTGGGGCCGAAGAAGGATCCGCGGCGGCGTCGTAAAGTTTGCGAGCCGCTGCCATCGCCTTGGCCGGACCGTCACCAGCGAGCAGCCGTCCCGGTGCACCTGCGGCCACCCTCACACGCTCAGCGTCGGATGATTTGTCTTCGAGGAATGACTGCACCGCAGGTTCTGCAAGAAATGCCTTCACGTCTGCGTCACTTATTGATGCGACGCGCACTGGCGATACACGCGACCGGACTGTCGGAAGAAGTGCACCGGGTTCACTCGACGTAATGATGATGGTTGTATCGGCCGGGGGTTCTTCCAGCAGCTTGAGAAATGCGTTGGCAGCCTGATCTGCGCCTTCCTGCGCCACCATTCTTTCTGCGTCGCCGACGATAAAAACTTTTCTTGCGCCCAGCGCGGGCTTCATGGACGCCGACTGCACGAGTGCACGAACTGTGGCGACGAAAACGGCCTCGGAACCACTCGAAGGTGCGTACAGGCCCGACGTGGCCTGACGTTCTTCAATTGCTTCGTGAATGTCGTCGCGAATTGTCTCTGCGTCCGGATCAGTTTCCTTGAGGCGCGGACGTGGAAAGAACCAGTGAATGTCTGGGTGGCGAAGCTCCAGTGCGTTTCGGCAGCTTTGGCATTGACCACACGGCTTTTTTTCGGCAGTGCAGAGAAGCAGCTGCGCGAGCCAGTGCGCCAGGCGCTGTTTGCCTACGCCACGTGGCCCGTGAAAGAGTATGCTCGCGGGAAGCGCTCCCCGGTCGAGGCTCTCGCGCAGTGTTTTCTGAAGGGTCTGGTGACCGAAAAGCGGAATCAGGGGCACAGGTAGAATCTACGACGGTCATCGCAGACGGTCATCTGTCCGGGGTTAATTTTCCAAATCATTTCACGCGTGGAACCAACGATGCCGACAGCAAAGGGGAATTTCGAGACCAAGTCCATTCCGCAGCCGCCCTATGATAGTGCGGACGGCATCAACATTGGCCGGGTCTCGATCACCAAGACCTTCACTGGCGACATTGACGGTTCCAGCACTGTCGAAATGATCGGGGCGATGACTTCGGTGAAGGGATCTGCCGGCTACGTGGCTATTGAACGCGTTGTCGCGGCGGTGCACGGCAAGCAGGGGACGTTCGTGCTCCAGCATTCAGGTACAATGAATCGCGGGGAGGCAACGCTTTCGGTCACCGTGGTTCCGGATTCGGGTACTGGGGATCTTGCAGGTTTGAGCGGCTCGATGAATATCGAGCAGGCGACCGGGAAGCACTTTTACACCTTTGAATACGCGATCTAGCTGGCACGTTTCCTGACCTTTCGTTGCTCCTCTACTATAGAATAGCAACGACAGGGGACTGAATGGCTGGCAATCTTGAAGGACGCAAAGTGGCGGTGCTTGCCACGAATGGGTTTGAGTATTCCGAGCTAATGGAGCCGATGAAAGCGCTCAAGCAGGCGGGCGCCGATGTGCGGATAGTGTCACTGCAGGCAGGTGAAATTCAGGGAACGACGAAGGGTGAGCCTTCCGGCACTGTCCATGTGGACGACCTGGTCACCGCAGTGAACGCCAAGGATTTTGACGCCCTGGTTCTGCCTGGCGGAAGCAAGAATCCGCGGACGTTGAGCGAAAATGCGGACGCCGTAAATTTTGCGCGGAGTTTCATGGAGTCCGACAAACCAGTCGCTGCCATCTGCCACGGCCCTCTCGTTCTTGTAGCGGCCGATGCTGTAAAGGGAAGGACGCTGACGTCGGTTCCAAAGGTCAAGGAAGAGATGACCGCGGCCGGAGCCAGCTGGGTGGACAAGGCTGTAGTGGTTGACCAGAAGCTTGTCACCAGCCGTACACCTGCAGACCTTCCACAGTTCTGCGAGAATGTAGTCTCGATGCTGGCAACTGCGATCGAGGAACGGAAGCTCGACAAGACCATCGAGCAGAGCTTTCCAGCCAGCGATCCAATGCCCGGTCCAACCGCTTTATAACTCCCGGAACCTACCCCAGCCGTGCGGGTACTTTAAATCGTAAAGTACTTGACAGAAGCTGCGCACTCGTGGAAATTTGATCATGGCTTCAGTCACTCCACTCAGGCGATCTGAGACACCAGAACCACCAGCGTTGCACGCGAGGGCGATGGATAACCTCGCTTACATCAGAGATACCATGGAAGCCGCTGTTTCATTTACGGCGGTGTCGGGTTGGGGAATGGTTGCAGTGGGAGTTGTTGCGATGCTGGCTGCGATTGTTGCTTCGGCGCAGCCAACAGCAGGAATGGCTCTCAAAGTGTGGCTGCTGGCTGCAGTGCTTGCACCGGTGATTTCGCTCTGGGCAATTGTTCGCAAGGCAAACCTTGCACGCATGCCGCTGCTGTCAGGACCGGGACGAAAATTTCTGCTGAGTTTTTCTCCACCGATGCTGGTGGGTGCTCTTCTAACGATGGTGCTGTATCGCGCAGGGCTTGTCGAAGCGATTCCGGGAATGTGGCTTCTGCTGTATGGAACCGCTGTTGTTGCAGGTGGAGCGTTCTCTGTTCAGATCGTTCCGGTGATGGGCTTTTGTTTCATGGTGGCGGGGATAGTCGCGCTCTTTGCGCCGGCATCCTGGAGCAACTGGATAATGGCAGTCGCGTTTGGCGGACTGCACGTAGCGTTTGGAATTCCAATAGCAAGGAGACACGGTGGGTAAGCACGGAGCAGCAAGAGACGAAGGGCGATCGGCGGGAGGAGCGAACCGGGCACCAGACCGGCTTCGGACTCTTCGCGCGAAGCGCGCTGAGCGTCCTGCCGAGACAACCGTGCGTTCGCAGGCTGCTGCACGCGCGGAAGATCTCGACAGGCTGATTCACGAGCGCCTCCGCCTTGGAATCGTGAGCGCATTGGCCGTCAACAATTCGCTGAGCTTCAGTGACCTGAAGAAACTTATGCGCACCACAGATGGAAATCTCAGCGTCCACGCGCGTAAGCTCGAGGAAGCTGAATACATCGCCTGCACCAAGTCGTTCGAGGGACGGATGCCGAAGACGCAGTATCGTCTTACGCCCACCGGTCGGAAGGCGCTTGAGCGCTATCTCGACCACATGGAAGCGCTGATCAGCGCAACACGCGAGCGGTAGCGGGCGATGAGCACACGCGCGGCGTCCAACGAAGAAAGGTTCCCCGGAATTCACGTTGCAATCATCATGGACGGCAACGGACGATGGGCGAATGCACGCGGTCGTCCCCGTACTGCTGGCCACATAGTTGGCGCCCGCACCGTTCGGACGATCGTAGAGACGGCTCCCTCAACTGGTATCGGCACGTTGACGCTGTACGCGTTCTCTGCCGACAACTGGAACCGTCCGTCGCGCGAAGTTGCGATGCTGATGCGCCTCTTCCGCCGTTACCTGGCGTCTGAAGTAGAGCGTTGCGTAACAAACAGCGTTCGCATGACGATACTCGGCAGGCGCGACCGTATTCCTGAAGAGCTGCGTCGTGCAATTACTGCTGCGGAGCACGCAACCAAAGCCGGAACGACGATGGACCTCCGGATTGCGCTGGATTATTCGTCGCGCGATGCAATCGTTCGCGCCGCGAAAAAGCTTGGGAACGAGGCCGACCCGTCATGGGAGACTTTCCGCCATCTCCTTGGCCGGGTGGACCATTCCCGGGGC
>JANLYJ010000524.1:0-3112 GCA_031365555.1 Gemmatimonadaceae bacterium
CGTCGAGAGTGAACTGTTCGGCCACGAGAAGGGTGCGTTCACTGGTGCCGCTGAGCGGAGACTGGGAAGATTCGAGCTTGCAGATACAGGAACACTGTTTCTCGACGAGATCGGTGAGATTCCGCCTGCGACGCAGGTCAAACTGCTTCGCGTTCTAGAGGAGATGGAAGTAACACGGGTAGGTGGGTCGAGTGCGATCCCAATAGATGTGCGCGTTGTAGCTGCAACCAATCAGCCACTTCGCCAGCGAGTAGAAGAGGGAGCGTTCCGGGCTGACCTGTACTACAGGCTCAGTGTCCTTAGCATTTATCTCCCGCCGCTTCGAGAGCGGCGATCTGACATTCCGCTGCTCGTGCGAAGGTTCATCAAGGAATTTTCCACTCAGCACGACCGCCAGTTCCACGGGATTTCCGCGGATGCGATGCAGCTGCTTGTTGACTACACCTGGCCGGGAAATGTTCGTGAGCTGCGCAATCTTGTAGAGAGCATGGTGGTGCTGGCCCCTGGGCACGAAATCCAGCCGGAAGATATTCCGCGCGAGATACGCGATGGTGGTGGCGCACGTCTGCTCCCGGTGCACATCGGACCCATCGTGCGCGGCACTGAAGCGGCGGGCGGGCGCGAGCTCGAATTCATTTTGCGCAGTCTTGTCGAATTGAAGCTGCAGGTCGAGGAGCTCCGCCGGAGGATTCCAACTGGTGATGACTCACGCGCGTATGCGACAGGGCGCAATGGAGCTCCAGTGGCCGGCACCGGTGAGTGGCTGGGAGAAATTCAGCCTGCCTCGAGCGAGCCTCCCTCTGTGCGTGCAATTGAAGGTGTTTTCTCGGCGACTCAGGCGCCAGTTGTGCTGACACCGGGCATGACCATGGCTGAGATCGAGCGAGCGGCAATCGAGGCGTCGCTGCAGCACACACGCGGGAACAGAAGAAAAGCCGCGGAGATGCTGGGCATTGGAGAGCGCACTATGTATCGCAAGCTCCGCGAATACGAAATTCCGATCGACTCGATCGAGCTGGAATGAGCGGGTCGATGTTGTTCAGTCCGCTGCGCGTTGGGAAGCTGGAGCTTGCGAATCGCATCGTGATTGCGCCGATGTGTCAGTATTCGGCTGTGGATGGAAGCATGACCGACTGGCACCTGATACATCTCGGTCAGCTCGCGCTGTCAGGTGCAGCCGTCCTGACGATCGAGGCTACGGCCGTCGTTCCTGAAGGCCGTATCAGCTATGCGGACTCAGGTCTGTACTCTGATGAAAATGAAGCAGCGATGGGTCGCACGCTGGAGAGTGTGCGCCGATGGTCCAGCATGCCAATCGCACTGCAGTTGTCGCACGCCGGGCGAAAGGCATCGGTTGAAGTTCCCTGGAAGGGGGGAGCGCAGTTTTCGCCAACACACGAAAGGGGTTGGCAGACATTCGCACCCTCGGCGATTCCCTTTCATGAAGGGGGACATCCGCCTGCTGCGATGACGCGCGACGACATGATCCACGTGCTCGAAGCATTTGCGGATTCGGCGAGACGTGCAGCACGTGTGGGAATCGATGCAATCCAGATTCACGGAGCGCACGGTTACCTGATTCACGAATTCCTGTCCCCGCTGTCGAACCAGCGAACTGATGAGTACGGCGGCACATTCGAAAACCGGATCCGTTTTCCGCTCGATGTGTTTGAAGCAGTTCGTGCTGCGTTTCCTGCTGAAAGGCCCGTTACCATACGCCTGTCCGGAAAAGATTGGGCTGAGGGCGGTTGGGGTGTGGTTGATACTGTGAAGTTTTCGAAAGAGCTCGAGTCACGCGGCTGCGCTGCGATTCACGTATCCAGTGGCGGACTCGCGGCGCACCAGAAAATTCCTTTAGGTCCGGGCTACCAGGTTCCTCTTGCCAGCGCAGTCAGGAAGGAAGTCTCCATTCCTGTTGTTGCGGTTGGACTCATAACCGAGTTCGAACAGGCAGAAGCCATTCTGCAAGCTGGTGATGCCGATCTTGTTGCGCTTGCGCGCGGAATTTTGTACGACCCGCGATGGCCATGGCATGCCGCGGCGCATTTTGGCGCGACTATCAAGGCGCCGTCACAATACCTTCGCTCTCAGCCGCGCGAATTCAGGAACCTGCTCGAGGCCGATAAGTCCAGGTAGGGGTTTCCCCCACAAACACCCGGTACAATCACTGATACGAGCACCGGGGCGTCACCTCTATCGTTCGATGTTCCCCCACAACACGAGGTAAAAGTGAATTCTCGGCTATCCGCATTCGTGCTTGGTCTGGTCGCTGTGAGTGCCTGTCAGAGCAAGGAATCAACACCTGCTGAAACGGCAGCGCCCGCAAAGGCTTCTGCCGCACCAACTAACTCTCCTGCAAACATGTCGCATGGTGAAGCGCCTGTCGGCGATCCCAACGACCCTGCACCTGTTGACCCGGCGGCTCCACCCCGCTCGGCATCGCGCCTCATAAAAGTTCGATTCGAAGTAAAGGACACCGTTATTACGGTTGCCAAGGGAGTGCAGTATCAGGCGTGGACATTTCAGGGAAGAGTTCCCGGTCCCATAGTGCGCGTGACGCAGGGCGATACGGTCGAGTTCACACTCATCAATCGCGCGGGGATGCCGCACAGCATGGACTTCCACGCTGCGCAGATTGCACCGAACAAGTTTTACGTGAACGTGTTGCCCAACGACTCGATTCATTATCGGTTCACGGCCGATGTGATTGGCGCTTTCATGTACCACTGCGGTACCGCTCCTGTAGCGGCGCACATTGCGAACGGAATGTATGGCGCGTTGATTGTTGACCCGCGTACTCCGCGGCCTGCGGCTAAAGAGCTTGTATTCGTGCAGAGTGAGTTCTACATGACCGCTGCCGCCGGGAACGCTGCACGGTCGCTGGCGTGGGACAAGCTGCTCGAGCTGGCGCAGGACTATGTCGCGTTCAACGGCCGGGCTTCACAGTATGCAGAACATCCAATCAGCGTGAAGGTGAACGAGCTTGTCAGGATATATCTCGTTAACGCCGGCCCGAATCGCGTTTCTTCATTCCATGTAGTTGGAGGAATATTCGAGAAGGCATTCATCGATGGCTCAATCTCGAATCCACTTGTCGGGGTGCAGACAGTAG
>JANLYJ010000032.1:0-2154 GCA_031365555.1 Gemmatimonadaceae bacterium
CGATCTTTACTTCGGCACCGGCGGATTGATCGTCACACGCGCTGGAAAGGTTGCACTCTCTGTCGAAGGGAGAGGGAAGCGGGTTACGAGCGCAGAATGGCTGGAAAAGGGAGATGTGGTGAGAGCGAAGGAAATACTCGCGTTGCATCTTCGAGGCGAAAAGAACGCGCGCTATCTCATGCTGCCTGACATCGAGGGAACTGAATGAGTGCATCAATCGCCGCCAATATGACGGAGTCACCGCCAGTTGCCGCGACGGCGACGAGACAGCGTGTCACTTCTGTCGATCTGGTCCGCGGGATCGTGATGATTCTGATGGCGCTGGACCATACGCGCGACTACTTCAGCAATCTGCGTTTTCAACCTGAGGATCTTTCGAAAGCAACGCCCTTTCTATTTGGGACGCGCTTCATCACACATTTCTGCGCGCCGACTTTCTTCCTTCTCGCAGGAGTAGGTGCATCCCTTGCCATCTCCGGAGGAAAATCAACGAAAGAGGTGAGCAAGTTTCTCCTGACGCGGGGACTTTGGCTCGTCTTCCTCGAGCTGACGATCACGGCATTCGGTTGGAATTTCAGAATCGGCTTCCCGGTGCTTCTACTGGTAATCTGGGCGCTTGGCTGGTCGATGATAATTCTGTCGGGGCTCGTGTTCCTCCCGCGGAAGGTCGTTGCCGCGATTTCAGTCGTGACAATAGTCGGGCACAATCTGCTGGACGGAATCGGAGCGGGCTCGATGTCGGGCGGCGGACCACTATGGCATTTACTTCATCAGCCTGGACTCGTTTCTCCGTCGCCGCTCATCATCGTTGGCTATCCGCTGATACCCTGGTTTGCGGTGATGTCGCTCGGATTTGCTTTTGGTGACGTGTTTCGGTGGGAGCCAGAGCGGCGAAGAAGTTTTCTTGTTCGGGCGGGTGTAATATCGGTTGTCGTGTTCATCGTTTTGCGATTCGTGAACGGGTATGGTAATCCTCAATCTTGGACGGCTCAGCGCACCGGTGCGCTCACGGTCGCTTCATTTCTGAATGCGTTGAAGTACCCGCCATCACTCGACTATCTGTTGATGACTCTTGGGCCAACCTTCATCGCTCTCGCGCTTCTTGAAAATGCAAAGGGAGCTTTTGCTCGCGCCGTCAGCGTTTACGGGAAGGTCCCGATGTTCTACTACGTCCTGCACCTCTACCTGATTCACACACTAGCGTACGCGTTCGCGATGTGGCAGGGAGGAGATGGCAGCTTCCTCAGCCTGGACGTCGAGAGTTTCCCAAAGTGGTATGGAACGAGCCTGCCAGGCGTTTACCTCGCGTGGGCTATCGTCGTACTCGCGTTGTACTTTCCGTGTCGCTGGTTTGCCGATCTCAAATCACGCCGCCGCGACTGGTGGCTGAGCTACATCTGACCTAGCGAATATCCGCGCGGCCAAGTGCGGCGCGGACTGCCTCACGCATGGCGATGACGGCTTCATCGCGTGCAGCGGGGCTGTCTTCACGGATGTGCAGCTCAATTCCGTCCGCAACAGGCGCGCGACGCCAGCTGTGCGTATTGCCGTCTTCTCGTTCTGCAGTTGAATCCGCGCCCGCCGTCAACGCGGGAGCCAGGGACGTCGCGATGCGACGCTCGAGCGCGTCGCCAGTGACGTCCTTCATCTCGATCTTGATTTTGTCGAGACTCTGGCCTTCCCGCTGTCTGATCTTGATTGCGAGAAGCTGGAGAAGGTGTCTGTAATTGTACGTGGCCGCCGTTCCTGTTCCTACAGGCCGGACGAGCAATCAATTCGCTACATAGAATCTCACGGAGCGTGCAGTCGGTGCGGCGCGAGCCGACGCATTCGTCGGTCGCATGCCAGCCGCGTCGACTAGGGCAGTAACGTGGGCTGCGAGACCTCGGGCGTTCCAGGGAGCGTGGCGAGAGTGTGCGCGGAGGAGAGAGACAGGCGATTCAGCCATGTTGATAGGATAACATTAAAGTCATCGGGGCGCTCGTCGTGCGGCAGATCGCCTGCCGGCGTCAGAACAGAGAGCTCGAAGTCCGGCTTGATTGCGGTGAAGCCGCGGAATTCTTCAATAGGTGCTGCTGACCCTTCTTCTCCGCACACGAGGATCGATGGCTGACTCAGTCGACGCAGTGCCTGCCTGACGTCGATGTTCAGATG
>JANLYJ010000064.1:0-3447 GCA_031365555.1 Gemmatimonadaceae bacterium
TATCTCTGGCTGCCGCTGCCTGCGTCGATTCCGAGCGCGCTCTTCGCTGAAAGGGTTCTGGAGGACGAAGGTGTGGTGGTAATGGGCGGATCGTCGTTCGGAAAAGGTGGTGAAGGCTTTTTCCGGATCTCGTACATAACTTCGCCTGAACGGATTGCAGAAGCTGCTGTTCGCTGTGGTCGTGTCCTGAAGAAACTGCTAGCCGAGGCTGCTTGAACCTAAGGTCGAAACTCAACGGGTCGCTCTTTGTATCGCTTGCACTGCATGCGGTAATTCTTACAGCGATCATAAAGGTGCTGCTGATGCCCTATCCCTTTCACCGCCTGGCGGAGAAAGGGAGGGACGCAGTGCGCCCGGAGAGAATCGGATTTTTGCGCCTGCCTGAAGCAGCGCCTGCAACCGTAGCTACTGCTGGACGATCCGGGGGTGACGGTCGCAATGGAAAACCCCAGCCTGAAGCAAGGCTCGTCGCCCCACTAGTGGTTCCGACGGGGATTCCTGAACCAACGCCGCAGCGTGCAGCCTCACAGGGCACCGGCCCACTCGTTGGCGGCGGTGGACCAGTGCGCGGGATTACTCCTTCGTATTCAGATCCGCGTGTTTGGCGCGCGCCGGATCATGTTCTTTCCGCGCCCAAGACTGCGGTACAGCGAATTGACAGTGCGATCGTCGCGTTCCTGCAGCCCTATAACGACAGCGTTGCAGGCGTGAAGCCGGGGCGCGATCCGCGGGACTGGACTTTCGAGAAGGGCGGAAAGAAGTACGGAATTGACGGCCAGTATATCCGCCTCGGTCCGGTCTCGATTCCAAATGCTCTGCTCGCAATGCTTCCGCTCAACATCAAGGCTGGCGGAAATCCCACCGTGATGGAGCGCGAGCGAACGATGAACGCGCTCAATCGGGACATCATGTACCAGGCGCAGCGCGGAATGAATGACGCTGATTTCCAGAAGGCGGTCCGCAGCATTCGCGAGAGGAAGGAGCGTGAGCGAGCGGCGCAGGCAAAGGGAAGCGACAAGAAGGATGACAGTCAGTCGCAGTAGCGTTGCAGTGCATTTACTGAACAACCCATTACCGAAAACTCAAAACCCATAACTAGCAGGTAGAGCTGGTTATGGGTTTTGGGTTTTCAGTTGTGAGTTCCGGGTTCTTTACGCCAGCGGCATCCCGTGTACTGATGCCATCGTGATCTGCGGACGGAATACTCCGCACACGACGCCGAGCACTTTGAAATCATCGGATGGAAGAATGGTCCGTGGCAGCTCGTTCCGGTTGGCTGGTTCCAGACTGAGCGACCCATCGCGCTGGCGAAGAGTCATTACGTGCTGGTCCGATCCAATCCGGGCCGCGATTACATCGCCGTCGTGCGCCGAGATATCGGGGTTGATCAGGATGAAGTCGCCATCGCAGATCGCGCGGCCGACCATCGTGTCGCCCTGCATCCGGAGGAAGAAAACATTTTCCGACGGCGCAAACTGTCTGTCCACCGTGATGTAGCTCTCGCGGTTTTCGGTTGCGAGTGCCTGTTCACCGTGCTGGATCCGGGAGTAGAAGGGAACCGGCTTGGTTTTCGTCCCGCCGCCGAACCCGAGGAGGCGGACGCCGCGCGAACGTGCGGGATCCCGCTCGATCAACCCCTTTTTCGCCAGGGACTGGAGGAGGTCGGATACCGTTTTTGTCGATTTTATTTTGAATTGCCTGCCGATATCGCGAATGCTCGGCTGATATGTGTTTTCAGCCGTGAAATCGAGCAGATACTGATAAACTGAACTCTCGAGCTGGGTTAGTTGCTCGGACATACTGCCTCTTGAAATGTAGAAGCCGGAGGCATGGCCTCCGGCGGGATTTCTATGGCGTAAAAATGCGTTACTGACTGTACACGGTCAACAGTTATTTGGTTGGCGACAGTACAGAAATCGCCTGCTGGATACGCTTAAGTGACAGGCCGCGGCCCATGAGTGCCAGAACCTCAAAAATCCCGGGGCTGACTGTCATACCTGTCAGTGCCACCCGGAGCGGCTGAAAGACCTTACCTGCCGCAATCCCGCGCGCTTCAGCCAGGGATCGCAGTTCCCCTTCCAGCGTTCCAAGGTTCCACTCACTGACCGCTGACAGAGCTATCTCGGTGGCTTCAAGGATAGCGCGCGAGTCAGTCGGATCCTTCCACTGCTTGGCTACTGCTTCAGGATCGTAGGCAATTTCATCCAGAAAGTATGGACCGGCCTGCCGCACAATGTCATCAATGGTGCGGGCACGGACGCGAAGCAGGTCGAGAAGCTCATGATACCATGTTGTGCGTGTTGTGAGATCAGCTTCAGTCGCGAGCCCTGCTGCAACGATGGCCGGCGTCACACGCGGCTCAAGCTCCGTGAGCGGAACGAGCGACAGGTGCTGCCCGTTCATCCACTCCAGTTTCTGGACGTCGAAAATCGCTGCCTTTCGCTGCAGACCGTCGGGCGAGAACAGGTCGATCATCTCCTGCATCGTCATGACTTCACGATCTCCGCCGGGCGACCAGCCAAGCAGCGCCAGAAAGTTCAGCATTGCTCCAGGCAGCAGGCCGAGGTGCTGGTAGTCACCGACAGCTGTAGCACCGTGACGCTTGCTCAGCTTCTTTCCATCCATGCCATGAATCATCGGCAGGTGCGCAAAGGTCGGGATCGGGCTGCCGAGCGCACGATAGAGCAGGATCTGTTTCGGCGTGTTGGAGATGTGGTCATCGCCGCGCATCACCAGCGTGATTCGCATTGCGATGTCATCGGAAACAACAGCGAGATTGTAGATCGGGGTTTCATCCGATCTCAGAATCACGAAGTCATCGATGTCCTTGTTTGGGAAGGCGATTCGCTCGTGCACGAGATCGTTCCAGTCAGTTTCTCCTTCGGGAATTCTGAATCGGATGACTGACTGTTCGCCGGCCTGAACGCGCTTGGCAACTTCATCGGGTGACAGCTTGTCGCAACGACGATCGTACTTGAAGGCGTCCTTGCGTGCGGTGGCTTCCTTGCGTCGCTCTTCGAGCTCGGCCGGGGTGCAGAAGCAGCGATAGGCGTGGCCTGTCTCGAGCAGTCTGAGTGCGTCTGCTCGGTGGCGTTCGAGATTCGCGCCCTGGAACACGACATCCTCATCCCACTGCAGTCCCAGCCAGTTCAGGCCGTCGAAGATTGCGCGGGTGCTCTCGTCAGTGCTTCTCGCTTTATCTGTATCTTCTATTCGGAGCAGCATCTTGCCGCCGAATTTCCTTGCGTACAGCCAGTTGAAAAGGGCAGTACGGGCGCCGCCAACGTGGAGGTATCCTGTTGGCGAAGGCGCGAAGCGAAGACGAGGCGTATCAGTGGGGGTCATGAAAGCAATCTAATAGGGACAAAAAAAAGACCCTTCGTGAGAAGGGTCTTCCTTTTTTTAATCCGAAATTATTACGGCGTGTAAGGCACACCGGTGACGTAA
>JANLYJ010000074.1:0-1722 GCA_031365555.1 Gemmatimonadaceae bacterium
CCGGCTTTTTTGCGAGCTATCACATCGTAGGTTGCAGTGTTGATTCCTTTCAGCATTGACGTCAGCACGTAACCGGGGGCTTCTCGGTATTGGTCCGCATCAACACCAATCGCGAGCTTCTTCCGCTGGCGCGCGGCTTCAAACAATCCCTGGCCCGTTGCACCGGAGACGTGGTAGATGATCTCGACGCCGCGATCATACTGACTGAGCGCGATCTCTTTCCCTTTTCCAGGATTCGAAAAAGCAACCGGCGTTACACCCGCGTACTGCGAAATAATCGTGCAGTCCTTACAGACTGCTTTCACTCCTGCGCGATATCCCGCTTCGAATTTGTGAATGAGGGGGATGTCCATTCCGCCCAGGAATCCAAGCATCTTCGATTTGCTGACCATGCCCGCGATCGCGCCGACGAGGAATGATCCTTCCTCTTCACGGAATTTGAGAGCGGCGACGTTCGGAAGAGTCGGGAGCGGATTGCCCTTGTCATCGGTCGCGACTGCGTAATCAACGCCCGCAAACGCAGTCTTGGGATATTCCTTCGCGAGTGTATTGATGTCATCGGTGAAGATGAATCCAACACCGACGATGAGGTTCATCTTCTCAGCGGCAAAGAGTCGCATCGCGGCTTCGCGATCGGCGCCTTCACCGGGTTCGATGTATCGAAGCTGTGCCTTGAGGAAGCGCGCGGCGCTGTCGGCGCCCGTGTAGGCGCCATCATTGAAGGATTTGTCTCCGCGACCACCGACGTCGAAGACAACTCCGACAGACAGATCCGAGGATGTATCGCCTATCAGACCCTTGGGGCCGGCGAATAAAAGGGCTATGTGGGCCACCAGCAGGATGGCGACCACGATCAGCAGTTTACGCATGCGGACAAAGAATCGTTCAGAAACCATTGTCTGGCAAGCAGTTCCTGCCCCTTTCGATAGAGGTTCCGCCCCCATTGATTTCCAAGCATGGCTGACCGGATTCGCACGCGATTTCTAGTTGTCGGAAGTGGGGTGGCCGGTCTGCATACGGCCTGGCGCGCTTCGACCAATGGCGAAGTCCTGGTTCTGACCAAACGTTCTCTGTTCGACAGCGCTACGGCCTATGCTCAGGGCGGGATCGCAGCGGCACTCGGCGCGGGTGATTCACCGGAACTTCACCGAAAAGACACCCTCGCAGCCGGAGGCGCCCTCTGCGATGCGCAGGCCGTGGAGGTTCTGGTCGAGGAGGGCCCGGCCCGGGTCCGTGAGCTCCAGACTGCCGGCGCCGCATTCGATCTGGATCCGGGCGGGAACTTCATGCTCGGCAAAGAGGCTGCCCACTCCCGCCGCCGGATCGTGCACGCTCATGGCGACCAGACGGGAGCCGAAGTCGCTCGAACGCTGATTGCCCGCGTTCGGGAAACCAAACGGATCCGTGTGTTGGAGAAGACCCGCGTGCTCGATCTAATAATCGCCAATGGCGAATGCGTTGGAGTCAGAGCGACGATCGCAGGAAAGCCGGTCGAGATAATTGCGGATGCTACGGTGCTGGCGACAGGCGGGTGCGGGCAGGTCTACAAGTACACGACCAATCCGGAGGTTGCGACGGGCGACGGATTCGCGATCGCTCATCGTGCAGGAGCAAAGCTCGCCGACATGGAGTTCGTCCAGTTCCATCCGACCGCGCTCGATACGCCTGAAAATCCGCTCATGCTGATCTCCGAAGCCGTTCGCGGGGAAGGTGCTCTGCTTC
>JANLYJ010000087.1:0-5959 GCA_031365555.1 Gemmatimonadaceae bacterium
CACCGAAAATCAGGAATGACTTGCTCGCAGTCAGGCGGAAAGCATCAGTCTTTACCTTGAAATCGTCCACCTTGAGCGTGTCACGGGCACCACCGGTCGAGGCAGCCGTGCTGCCGATGATCGACACGGTCGGAAGGCTGCGACGCAGGTAGCTGACTGACACACCTGGAATCAAAAAGGACTGCTGCACAATACCAACACGCGCACCATATCCAAGCTTGAGCGATCCATCCGGAACTTTTACATCGATGAAATCACTCGAGTATTCCGGTAGGTAAGCGGCGCTCACCAGAAGGTCTACACCACCAACATTGGTGACGCCCACCGGAATTCCCTTGAACAAACCAATCGCAACATCGGCTGTCGGCAGAGGCAGGAGCTGATCCTTCGTGGAATAGGTGCTGGCCTGTGCGCCGTTAACGCTCGGAATTACTTTGTCCACGTCTGGCAGGCTTCCCTGCAGTGCATTCACGCGTAGACCCGCCGAGAATTTGCCGAGCCCGCCGAGCGTGCCGCCCTGTCCGAGGGTTGCATTTCCGCCGGCAACGAGAACTCCAAGCTGCGGAGCCATATACTGAAAGAGATCGATCGACTTCTGACATGCATCCTGTGCTGCGCGCGCCTGGTCGGGAATTCCGCCGAACCCTGTAGTTCCTGCTGGACACTGCGAGCTTACCGCCTGGGCATTACCCAGCGACGCGCTGGCCGCGAACATAACACTCAGTACTGCAAACAATTGCTTTTTCATTTCTACCTCAGGTAAGGATTACGTTGCCTGCGCCGGAACGGACTTCGCCGAGAACCCAGCCACGCACTTTTGCGCGCGACGCGGCGGCGATGACGGCGTCAACCTGAGCTTTTCCTGTGGCTACAACCATGCCTACGCCCATGTTGAACGCACGGAACATTTCGTCCCGCGGCACTCCACCAGCTTTCTCGAGAACCTGAAAGACAGAAGGAATTTCCCAACTCGCCATATCCACGACGCAGTCGAGCCCCACAGGTAACATCCTGTTCATGTTTCCAGGCAGGCCTCCCCCTGTGATATGAGCGATGGCGTGAACTTGTTCCAGAACCGGGCGAATTGCGCTGAGATAGGACCGGTGAACCGCAAGAAGGACGTCCGACACGGATCCGTTTGAATCGGGAAAAGTCGCATCACTCCCAAGCTTGAGGCGCTCTGCGACGATTTTTCGTGCGAGCGAATACCCGTTTGTATGCAGACCTGAGCTCTCGAACCCTATGAGCACGTCTCCCGCCTTGACCCGGTGCGATCCGAGGACGTTGTTCTCTGACACGCAACCCACGATAAATCCGGCGAGATCATAGTCCGGCGGCGCATACAAGCCGGGCATCTCCGCGGTTTCACCTCCCACCAGCGCGCACTCATTTTCCCGGCAACCGGCTGCAACTCCGCGAACGACTTGCTCCACTACTGCGGGGTCAAGCTTTCCGAACGCTACATAGTCCAGAAAAAACAGGGGAAATGCACCCTGCGCGAGAATGTCGTTCGTGCAGTGATTGACCAGGTCATGACCGATCGTATCGTGCCTTCCCGCATCGATCGCAACTTTGATCTTGGTTCCGACTCCGTCTGCGCTCGACACCAGAATCGGCTTTTCTACATCGGGCGGAACCTTGAACATCCCGCCGAAACCGCCGAACGCACCGACAACTCCTGACGTGAATGTTGACTCAACGATGGCCTTGATCCGGTTCTTCGCCGAATCTGACGCGTCGATATCCACACCGGCGCTCCGATAACGGAGCGGTTCACTCACGCAGGAAGTTCCTCCTCGAACGCGACGAGTTTACGCAGCTCGCTGACTCGCGCGTTGATGTCAGCGCGCGAAATCTCCAAGAGTCTTTCGATTGAAAACTTTTCCACCGCGAAAGAACCCATGGCGCATCCGTAGATAACTGCGCGACGCATGTTTTCTTCGGAAAGATCGGCAGTGCGTGCAAGATATCCGATGAAGCCACCGGCGAATGAATCGCCTGCGCCCGTCGGATCGAACACACTTTCCAGCGGATATGCCGGCGCGAAGAAAATTGACTTGCCTGAAAACAGGAACGCGCCGTGCTCGCCCTTCTTGATTATCACGTGCTTTGGACCGAGGTCCATGATCCATTTCGCTGCCTTGACCAGATTTGCCTTCTCAGTGAGCTGGCGCGCCTCACCATCGTTCAGCGTCACGATATCAACCTGCTTCAGAAGCTCGACAAGCTCCGGACGACGACTCTCGATCCAGAAGTTCATTGTGTCGCATGCGACGAGCTTGGGACGATTCACCTGGCGCAGGACATCCAGCTGCAGACGCGGATCGATATTGCCGAGAAATACAAATGGAGCCGAGCGGAACTGCTCCGGGATTTTCGGCATGAAGTTGGAGAACACGCCGAGATGCGTCTCGAGTGTCTCTGCGGCATTGAGGTCGTGACGGTACCGTCCACGCCACCTGAACGACTTCCCTTCGGCTTTCTCGAGTCCTGCGAGATCGACACCCCGCTTTGCGAGTGGCTCCAGCTTTTCCACCGGATAGTCGGACCCGACGATGCCAACCAGCTGCACCGGCGTGAAGTGACTCGCAGAGGCTGAGAAGAATGTGCCCGACCCGCCAAGCACGTCGTCAGCTTTTCCGAAAGGGGTCTCGACCGAGTCGAGTGCAACAGATCCAACAACGAGAACGCTCATACGATTGCAATTGAAGGAGAGTGAAATCCGAAGCTCACATCCGCTCCGGCGCTGAAATGCCGAGAATGCTCAAACCATTTGCAAGAACGACCTGGGCGGCGCGAGCGAGCGCGAGACGCGCGCGAGTAATGTTTTCAGGCTGCCCGAGCACATGATGCTTGTGATACCAAAGGTGCGCGAGCCGGCCCGTTTCCAGAAGATATCCCGCAAGGCGGTGCGGTTCGAGGGCCTGCGCCGATCCCAGGATCACGGTCGGGAAGTCGGTGAGCGCCTTGATGAGATCCTGCTCCTCTTTCTCCACGAGCACTGAAAGGTCGATTCCATCGAGGCCAAATGAGTGCCTGTCGATTTCGCCTACGCGAAAGATTCCACACATGCGCGCGTGTGCCATCTGAACGTAGTAAACAGGGTTTTCTTCCGATTGCGACAGGGCGAGATCGATATCGAATTCGAGCTGCGAATCCCCCTTCCGCATGATGAAGAAATACCGGACTGCGTCCCGACCCACTTCGTTGATGAGGTCGCGAACCGTGACGTAACTGCCTGCTCGCTTGGAGATTTTCACCTCTTGCCCGCCTCGCACGACGGTGACCATCTGGTGCAGAACGTAATCGGGATATCCCTCTGGGATTCCCATCTCCAACGCCTGCAGTCCGACTCGCACTCTGGTGACTGTGCTGTGATGATCTGAGCCCTGCACGTTGATGGCGCGCCTGAAACCACGCTCCCACTTCGTCAGGTGATACGCGACGTCTGGCAGAAAGTACGTCGGCTCTCCACCGCGTTCGGCGCTCCGACGCATCACACGATCCTTGTCGTCGCCGAAATCGGTGGTGCGCAGCCATAGCGCTCCGTCCATCTCGTATGTGTGCCCTGCGTTTTTGAGCCGCTCGATCGTATCCTCGACCCTGCCGTCGGAATACAGCGACGATTCCAGAAAGTAGACATCAAAACGCACGCCGAAAGCCTGCAAATCAGCATCCTGTTCCTGACGCATCTCCCGAACTGCGAACTGCCGAACGCAATCCACATCATCGGCATTCAGGTCCGATGGATGTTCGACCACATAACGCTGCGCCAGATCGCGGATGTACTCCCCGTGATACCCACCCTCCGGCATCTCGACGTTTGCACCTGAAAGCTCACGCACGCGCACCTGTACGCTCTCGGCGAGCTTCATGATCTGCGCGCCCGCGTCGTTGTAGTAAAACTCCCGCGTAACATTCCAACCCGACCATTCCAGCAGTGTTGCAATCGCGTCACCGAGGGCAGCCTGGCGTCCGTGACCAACATGAAGCGGACCCGTTGGATTGGCTGAAACGAACTCGATGTTTACAGGCTGCGAGTTGCCAACAGAGCTGCGACCATATTCCGTGTTCCGCGCGACGATCTCGACGAGCTCGTTTGCCACCACGCCCTTGTTGAGGCGGAAGTTCATGAAACCGGGGCCGGCAATTTCGATTGCCTCGACTCCTGCTGCATCGAGGTCGAGAGAATCCTTCAAAGCCTTGGCGATGTCCGCTGGTTTTTTCCTGAGCGGACGCGCCAGAGTCATGGCGACATTGGTGGTCCAGTCGCCGTGAGAATTATCCCGCGGCCTTTCAACTACAGGAGCTGTATCCTCGGGCGCACCAAGCTCTCGCGCCGCCCTCAACAGTTCGGCGCGGATCCTTTCGGCAGTGCTCATTCCTTTGCTGGTGTCGTCTTCGCGGCCGGGGCTGCCGCGGGTTTTTCAGCTGGCGCAGCGGCCGCGGGGGCCTTTTCCGACGAGCCGGACTCGCTCTTCGAGCTTTCGGGTTTCGGTGCGGAAGTAGCCTGCGCTTTCTTGCCGTCCTTGCCGTAGTCGGTGATGTAGAAACCCGACCCCTTGAACACGAGGCCACCGCCAGCGGACATGAGTCTGGTTGCTACAACTCCGCAGCGCGGGCACTGAACTTCAGCGGGCGCGGCGCTTATGGAACGATAGAACTTTTCGAAGTCGTGCCCTTCTGGGCAGCGGAATTCGTAAGTCGGCATTCTTGAATGACTTAAAAGATTTTTGGCGAGAGTGAAAGATAGTCTGGATGGACTCTGGAAGCTACGCTTGGCGTGATGGTTTGCCCTCCGGGCGGGTTACACGTAGGGCACGTAGGAAGAGCACGTAGGACACGTAGAACTACAACTACAAAAAATGGGTGAACTGCGCTCGTTCTTTAAGAGTTCTCGCAGTTCCCCCATTTTCTTGCAGTTGTTGTTGCCGTCCTACGTGTCCTACGTGTGTACTACGTGCCCTACGTGTAACCCGCCCGGAGGGCAAACTCTCGAAGGTCAGATGTGTGGAGTGTACCGGCCCCAAACGGCGCCGAGAGCATCCGCGATTTCTCCCACCGTCGCCCTGGCCCGTACCGCAGTAATGATCCGAGGCATCATCGGGGTCGGTCTCGAACCGAGCATCTCTCGGGCGCCGACCGCCAGATCTGCTAGTGCAGAGTCAACATCCTTTGCATTCCGCTTCGCACGCACTGCTTTGACACTCGATACCTGGCCCATCTCGAGCGCCGAGAAATCAGGTGCGGGAATCAGTGGAGGTTCTTTGCCGTCTTCGAAGCGGTTTACTCCGACCACGACTGTTTCTTCACTCTCGACGCGCATCTGATGTTCGTAGGCGCTGCGACCAATCTCTTCCTGAAAGAATCCTTCGGCAATTGCGCGCTCGGAGCCGCCCAGTTCGTCTACCTTGGCAATGAGTTCCATCGCGCGTGCTTCGAGTTCGTTGGTCAGTGACTCGACGTAATAGCTGCCTGCAAGTGGATCGGCGCTGTTGGGCACTCCCGATTCGTACGCCAGAATCTGCTGCGTCCGCAGAGCAAGCGTTGCTGCCTCGGCGGTCGGGAGCGCTAACGCTTCGTCGTATCCGTTGGTGTGCAGCGACTGAGTTCCACCGAGCGTTGCGGCCAGAGCCTGAACCGCCACCCGCACCACGTTATTCAGTGGCTGCTGCGCCGTGAGAGTAACTCCGCCGGTCTGCGTATGAAAACGAAAGCGACAGCTCGCATCCGATGCACCGAAGCGGTCGCGCATGATACGCGAGTACATCCGGCGAGCTGCGCGAAATTTTGCAACCTCTTCGAAAAGGTCGTTGTGCGCCGCGAAGAAAAATGAAAGACGGGGCGCGAAGCGATCCACAGCTAGTCCAGCGGCGATTGCGCGCTGCACATACTCAATCGTGTTTGCGAGTGTAAATGCCAGCTCCTGCACTGCTGTCGCACCTGCCTCGCGAATGTG
>JANLYJ010000095.1:0-2555 GCA_031365555.1 Gemmatimonadaceae bacterium
CCGCGCCCGCAAACAGACGCCTGGAATTCGCATCAACTAACACGGACGCCAACTCGCTGCGTATTCTTAGGGCATGACGAGAATACGCACGATAGGAGTTCCGCTTGACCTTGGAGCAAGCAGGCGCGGAGTGGACATGGGTCCATCTGCTCTGCGCATTGCCCAACTTTGCGAACGCCTTCGCGCAAATGGGCACGATCTCGAAGACTCAGGGAATCTCGCGGTCGCACATCGCGAAGATCTCACCGCGCGTGGTCGAAGCACCTCCTATCTATCTGCGATCATCGACGTGTGTCGCGAGCTTGCCGCCGAAACGGAAAACGCAGTACGTGACGGATTCATTCCGCTCTCGCTCGGGGGTGATCACTCCCTCGCGGCAGGTTCAGTCGCCGGTGTTGCAAGCGCCTATCACGATCGCGGTGAAAGGATTGGCCTTATCTGGCTGGATGCTCACGCAGATCTGCATACTCCTGAATCCTCAGAGACAGGCAACATTCACGGAATGCCACTCGCTCACCTGCTGGGCCATGGCGATCCCGAGCTGTCGTCCATCTCTCGCGCAAAGCCTGCTGTGCTCTCGAGAAACACGGTACTCGTCGGAATCCGCGACCTGGACCCGTCGGAAAAACGTCATGTTCAGGAGTACGGCGTAACCGCGTTCACGATGAGAGAAATTGATGAGCGTGGATTGAAAGCTGTCATGACGGATGCACTCAACATCTCGCTCAACGGAACTGCAGGCGTTCATGTTTCGTGCGACCTCGACTGGCTCGATCCGTATGAAGCTCCGGGTGTTGGAACCCCGGTACCAGGCGGCGCGACCTTCCGTGAAGGACATCTCGCCATGGAGCTTATATCCGACACTGGCAGGCTGGTCGGCATCGATCTTGTCGAAAACAATCCAACTCTCGACATGCGCAACACAACTGCGGAGCTCTCAGTCGACTTGGTGCGCAGCCTTTTCGGCAGGAAGATTCTTTAAGGCGGGCTCACTGACGGCAGGGCGCTAGCGGATTGGGCCTGGGTCGGTTGACACGCGGCGGGTCGTTCCTGTTGGCCAATGCCGCAACTACATCGTGAACGAAACCAGCAACGCGTGACAGTCCGTCGAAATCGATGTACTCCGCTTCATCGGTGACAAGGTGATAGTCCTGATGATATCCGCGCGAGAAGTAAACAATCGGAATTCCCTGTCGCGCGTAATTCTGGTGATCGCTCCGGCAGTAACGATTCTGCGCATGACCAGGTGTGTCGAAGCTCAAGTCAATTTCCCACGGTGTCGTTCGCGCACGATTCACTGAATCGACAACATCGCCAAGCTCTGTGGACAGCCTGCGCATCCCAATCGCCTGAAGATTCAGCGGACCGCCAGTCGGAGTGTCTTCCTTCCTTCCGCGTCCCACCATATCCATGTTCACCTGCGCAACTATTCCAGAGCGTGGCACCGTCGTGTGATCGGTGAAGTACATGGATCCCAGCAAACCCGACTCTTCGCCGGTATGCCACACAAATAAAATCGATCGTCGTGGACGCGGCTGCGCTGCGAAGAGCTCGGCGATTTCCAGCAGTGCCGTCGATCCAGATCCGTCGTCATCCGCGCCATTGAAAATCGAATCCATTCTGGGCGGCCGGATTTTCCGAAGACTGTCGCGCAGCGCGAGAATTCGCGTCCACTGCTCTGGTGTCGGAGTTGCCGCGCGTGTTTGCGATCCCTCGGGACGCATCACCCGGTTGAAAGCCCTCAATGAGTCATGTTCAACAGCCCGGGACGCCACGCCAAGGTGATCGTTGTGCGCGCCGACAGCTACGTACTGGTTTTGAAGAGTGGGATCTGCCCCGCGCCGCATGGCAACAACATTTCGCGCAGGCGCCTTCACCGCGCTGTCTACGAAACTGATTTGTGAAGCAACCGTGGCACCAAGTGCACCAGGCGTCAGGCTGGCGAGTTCGGCTCCCATAAGTTTCTTGGCCGCCGCCGCCGTAACTAGAATCCCGCCAGCTGCACGCGTCACTGAGCTTGCCTCTGAAATTCCGGAGCCTTGCCGCTGAAATGTCTCAGGGCTCGCCTGCAGGTCCAGTGATGCGATCGCGATCCCCGCTGCTCCCGGGTACTTCATGCCTTCAGTTCCAGCCGCCGTGGTGTAGGTAGCTGTAGGCTGACCGTTGCTGCCAAGAGGTGCGTCAAACACAACCAGTCTGCCGGCGACAAGATTGCTGTCGAGGACCAGAGTCGTATCGCCCGCGCGTCCGCCAAATATTGCGCGGGCGTTCGCGACGTCTACACGCGTTCCTATACGTGCGGTCGAACTGGGCCGAATCGGTACGAAATCCTTGAAAAGTTGCAGCGTGTCACTGCCCGCGATCAGATAGGACGCAGAATCGGGGCGACGCATCACCATTGGAACCACCTGGAAATAGCTTCTGTTGTCACCGGCTGGTTCGAGGCCAAGCCGCGCTGCTTCGCGTGCGAGATACTCGGACATCTTGAAATTGCCGAGTGTCCCGGACTGACGTCCGAGCATGGAATCGTCCGCAATTATGTAGATGCGCGAGTG
>JANLYJ010000110.1:0-5240 GCA_031365555.1 Gemmatimonadaceae bacterium
CCAGAAAGCCCTGCATGTCGACGCCCTTCTTCAGCTCGATGCATGTCACCGTGGGAGACCGACCTTCAGGTACCGCAATAACTCTCAGCCCGAGTCTGTCGGCCCACGAAATAACTTCCGCTTGCATTGCGAGATGCCGGGCCCAGCGTGCCTCGATTCCTTCCGCAAGGATTCTCTCGAGCTGTAAATCGAGCGCGTAGTACAAGGATATCGCGGGCGTATTGGGCGCCTGACGGTTGCGAGTGAACTCTTCGTATTCAACCAAATCGTAGTATGTGCCGCGATTCTTAGCGGTGCGCGCCAGCCCGATAAACTTTTCAGACACAACAGAAAAGGCGAGACCGGGCGGAAGTGCGATCGCCTTCTGCGACCCCGTCAGCACGTAGTCGAGACCCCACTCATCGAATCTCAGCTCTGCACCGGCGAGACCGCTGACTGAGTCGATCAGGCAGAGAACGTTGTGCCGGTGGGCTGCGTCTGAAAGCGCCCGCACATCGTTCAGCGCTCCGGAAGAAGTTTCTGAGTGCGCGACGGTAATCGCACTGAACTTTCCTGCGGCAAGTCGCTTCTCCAGCTCGGCGACATTGTGAATCTCTCCCCATGCAACCTCGTACCGCTCCACTTCACGCCCGCACGATTCGGCTATGCCCGCAAACCGCTCGGAGAACGCACCGTCCACCAGCGAAAGAATTTTTCCTTCCGGTGAGCAGCGGATCGCCGCCTCCATCATTCCGGTTCCTGACGATGTACTGATGAATACAGGACGCTCTGTAACGAAAACCTTTTGCATCCCCTGCTGAACGCGGACGAAAATCTTTTCGAACTCGGGCCCGCGATGTGAAATCATGGGCTGCGCCATCGCCGCAAGTACGTCAGGATGTACTTCAGTCGGGCCGGGAAGAAAGAATGTTCCGAATGTCATGCTGTAATCTGCCCAATAAAGTTGTCAAAGGACGAAACTTCAAAATCTGCCAGCCGGACAATTTCCTCCCGGCGCACCGCTCCCGTATAAGCCGCGAAGGCATCGACCGATGGCCGCGCTTCAGCATCGGTCATCCCGTCCCCTATCAGCAGAGATGGTGCAGCAAGCTTGAGTGAAGAAATAACAGTTCGCTTTCCAAGCTGCCTCGCGCAGGGATGAGCGGCGTCATATCCGGCGTATTCGCCTTGCTCGTCGAAGTGCAGGGGAACGGCGTGTACGTCTTCCAACCGGATCCGCAAATGGCGAGCAAGGTGCTCAACGGCGTTGAGGATGCCACCACTGACAATCACCAGGTTTACGTTGGCATCACGCAGCGCGCGTACGCACTCCACTGCTCCAGTAGAAACGTGCTCGATGTAGGCATCACCTAGCCGAGTCACTTCGTCCCGAGTTGGGCGAACGGCCTCGAGGCGAGCTGCATAGACGCCACTGAACTCCAGCTCACCGCGCATTGCCTGCTCGGTGACTTCGTTGATTCGCCGGTAGACGTCGTCACCGCGCAGCCTGGCTAGCCATTCAATCCCCTCGATCTGGCTAAGCGTCGAGTCTACATCGAACACCACCGTGCGGAATCGCGGTTCTCTCACAGAATATTGCCCGGCGCGAGAATTCCGTGAGGATCGAGTTGGTTTTTCATCGTGCGCATCATCTCTATTTGCAGCGGACTCATCTGCATCGGCAGCCACTTGCGCTTGATTTTCCCAATTCCATGTTCGGCTGCAATTGTTCCGCCCATGCGCAGCACTTCTGCCAGAGTTAGCTCGACAACTCTCTCGATGCGCGTGACTTGAGCTGCATCCCGAGCAAGAAAGTTCTGGTGCGGATGGCCGTTTCCAGCGTGTCCGTAAATAACCGCTCGCTCAACACCATTCTCGTCCGCGATCCTGTTTGCCCTTTCAACTGCTTCCGCAAGACGCCGGTACGGTACCGCCCAGTCGGTTGACACCTTTCGTCCGCCGGCAATTCGAAATGCTGCGCCACGCTCGTTCATTGTTGCGGGCACGTTGTGTCTGATTCGTCGCGCGGTCCGTAGCTCGGCTTCACTCCCGAAAACTCTCACGTCGTCCGCCATCGCTCCGCACTCTTCAGCGTGGGCAAGCCAGTGATCGAGACTGTCGGGAGATTCGTCTTCAGTATACACCATCGCCGCCGCTCCCTCGGCCCATCGCGACTGGTCGTCAGCGGCCCTCGCGATATCGAGTGCCAGTGATCCGAAGAACTCGAGGCACCGTGGAGTAACATCCTTCGCTTCACGCGCCACAACGACAAACCTGAGCGCCGCTTCTTCCGATGCAAAGGGAATCGCAAGTCCGGTAACCTGTTCCGGCAGCTCAATCAGCGCGAGCTCGGCTTCCACAACTACGCCAAGCGTTCCTTCACTTCCAATGAACCAGTCAATTGGATCCTGCGCGAAGCCGTACCCAACAGTGTTTTTCTCCAGGTCGCTCCGGCGCAGCTCAACGATCTGTCCTGTGGCGAGAACTACCTTGAGAGCACGAACATGCTTTCGCGTCGCGCCGTACTTGAAGGTGCGCGCCCCGGATGCATTGCATGCAATCGACCCACCTACGGTGCAGTCCTCTTCGCTGGTCGGATCAGGCGCAAAGCCAAGTCCATCAGCAGAAAGACTCTTTTTCAATTCGCCAAGCAGAACGCCGGGTTCCACACGGGCTGTCATCGTTGCGCGATCGACGTCGATGATCCTGGTCATTTTCCGCAGCGAGAGAAGTACGCCGCTCCCGGTAATTGAAGCGCCAGTTGTGCTGGTCTGCCCGCCGGCACACGTCACCGGCCTGCCCCGGTCGCTGGACTCTTTCAGCAGCTCCTGAATTTCATCAGCAGAATCCGGCCGGGCTACCAGGTCAGGCGTATACGACAAACCCGATGCATCAGCAGCGAAACCGGCGCGTACGTCGGCATCCGCTTCGAGCTTCACGATCAGTCCGCTTTGAAGCGCACGACGGTGGCAGAGACAACTTCGGGAAGCTCGAGCAGCGCAAGCCTCACATTCTCCGGAATGTCGCCGTCAACCGAAACTGCCGCGAGAGCCTGGCCGCCGCGTGCGAGACGCGCCTGATGATACTCACCGATGTTGACGTGGGCAGCGCCGAGCAGTGTTCCAACCTGTCCGATTACACCGGGTACGTCATTGTTTGCAAGAATCAGCAGTGTGTCGCGCGGCTGCACGTCAACATGAAACGCACCGATGCGGGTGATGCGCGACCCCACTCCTGCAACTGCAAACTCCTGCATGCCTCCGCCAAGGCGCACTTCCACAAACCCGGGTTCCGGCGCGCTCGACGTTTCGGTAAATGAAAGCTCGATCCCGCGTCCTTCAGCAACCTTGCGCGCGTTGACGAGATTCAACCTTTCATTCTCCATCACTGCATCCAGAGTTCCAATTGCAGCGGCTGCGAGTATTGCGTCGCGTGATCCCGCGAGTGCAGGTCCGCAGCGCACCTCGAGCCTTCCAACCGCTTTCACACCCTGCGATGCCAGCACTCCGCGCGCTATCGCCGCAGCTCTTCGCGTGAGTCGCAGCGCCGGCTGGATCTCCTTCCACCGTCCACTCTCGACCTCGGCAACGTTCATCGAGCTTCCGAGCTCTCCCTGCAACAGCGCATCACGCACGGCCATGCACGCATCGACAGCTACGTTGCGCTGTGCTTCTGCAGTAGAGGCCCCGATGTGCGGGGTGAGAAAAAGGTTGGTGATCGTCCTGAAAGGATGGTCTTTCGCGAGCGGCTCCTTGCTGAATGCGTCCAGGGCAGCCGCCGTCAGGTGCCCCGATTGGAGAGCGTTCACGAGTGCGTCTTCGTCAACAATCCCGCCGCGCGCAAAATTGAGCAGAATGGAACGCGGACGCATGCGGGTAATCTCCCTGCGTCCAATCATTCCGGTCGTCTCGTCATTGAGCGGCGTATGAACAGTCACTATGTCGCTTTCTGCGATGAGCTCGTCGAGCGTACCCATATGCTCGACCCGGCACGACTCGAATCGCGAACGGGACACGTACGGGTCGTACGCAAGCACCTTCATTCCAAATGCGTGGGCACGACTCGCCACTTCGCTGCCAATCCGTCCAAGTCCGACAATTCCAATCGCACGGCCCTTGAGCTCGGTGCCGAGCAGCTGCGAACGATCCCACTTGCCCTCGTGCATCGAGACATCCGCGCGCACAAGATTTCGCACGATGCTGAGCATCACACCAAACACTAGCTCAGCTACAGCGATTGTATTTCCAGCCGGAGCATTGATGACGGCGACACCCAGTTCGGTTGCGACATCCATCGCAATGTTGTCCACGCCCACACCAGCCCGACCGACAACCTTGAGCTTCGTAGCCGCCCTGAGCAGCTCCGCAGTAATCTTCGTCGCGCTTCGCCCGACTATCGCGTCGTATTCCCCGATCTTCTGAATAAGTTCGGCCGCAGGAAGTGTGGGGCTTTCATCGACGTCGAGCTGCGGCTCGGCGGCAAGAAGTGCCACTCCTTCGGGATCTATTTCGTCGGTGACGAAAACTTTGTAGGTCACGCTTTTGGAATTGAAATCACCAGGGGAAATCTACCTCTCCGGTCAATGACATTCAGCGCATGCCTATGGCAGAGCGGCGGGAGGGCGGCGGGCGGCGGAGGAGGATAATATTAGATAATGACCAACCCACCGCTTTGAGGACCGAAATGACCAAGCGCTTCTCCCTTGCCCTGCTCTTCGTCGCAGCTTGCACGCCTGGCGTTCAAGTCACGACAACGCCTGCCAATGTGACGCCAAATATCGATCGAATGACTACAGATGTACGTACGATCTCGTCCGATGCTTTCATGGGCCGCGGCCCTGCAACACCCGCTGAAGCGATGACCGTGAACTATCTCCGGGATCAGATGAAGGCTGCCGGGCTCGAACCAGGCGGACCGAAAGGCTCCTGGTTCCAGGATGTTCCCCTCAGCCAGTCTGACATCGTTGGTGTTCCGTCGCTTTCTGTCGCTGTCATGGGCCAGACAGTTCCACTCCGCCAAGGCGAACAAGTCGCAGTGCGTGCCTCCATGCAGAACGTCAGTCGCGTGGACATCGCAAATGCGCCGATTGTATTTCTTGGCTACGGTGTCAAGGCACCCGAAAGAAACTGGGACGACTTCAAGGGCGAAGATCTCAAGGGCAAGGTTGGACTCGTACTGATTAACGACCCTGATTTCGAAACGGGTAAGGGAGACTTCGGCGGCAAGGCCATGACTTACTACGGCCGCTGGACATACAAGTA
>JANLYJ010000145.1:0-19968 GCA_031365555.1 Gemmatimonadaceae bacterium
GCTCCACGAAGCTTGCAGCGGATCGCAGCATCTCGGTAAGGCGAACGTCCTGGACGTTGATTTTTTCGCGACCCACATCCGCACGTGCGAACCCGAGAATCTGATCGATGAGCTCCAGCAAATGGCCTGCGCTTGCCTTGATTCTGCCAAGCTGCGACTTCTGCCCTTCGTTGACCGGACCGGTAATTCCGTCGGAAAGGAGCTCCTCGTATCCGATGATGGCGGTCAATGGTGTGCGAAGCTCGTGTGACATCACAGCGAGGAATTCGCTTTTTGCACTGTTGGCGCGTTCAGCTTCTGCGCGTGCGTGCTCCGCTTCAGTACGAGCAAGCTCGGCGCCGGCTCTTGCATCCTGTTCGAGAAGGAGGAGCTTGTTTCGCGATACGTCGGTAAGGCGGACCACACGCGCCGACCATCCCACGAGCGCAAGAATAGCGATCATGTCGGCGACTGCATAAAGCGAAACGCCAAATCGAGTCGAGAAGTAACCAATATCCTCGGCGTGCAGTCTTAGCCATCCGAACATCATGGGGATCACAACGGCCGGCGGCATGATGCGTCTGGCGAGAATTCCCGCAGCACCTTCATCCACAAGGATTGCCGGCAACCCCCGCTCGGTGTGCGCCATGAGTATGCCGAAGCAAAGCACTACGTGGAGAAGCGCAGTAAAGAGCGCCATTCCGTTGCGAGGATGCAGAGCGTAAAGGTCGGGTACCTGAAACAGATATCCTGCCATCGCTATTGTCGCGACCAAAAGGCCTGCGAAAGCGAACATTTGCGCCTTGTACCGATTCTTCCTTCTGTCGTGCGCAAGAAGAGCGAGCCCGAGCGACTCGAAAAGGAAAATTGCGGCGCTGTTGATGGCTATCCTGCCCGGATAGAGATGCGGGCCCTTCGAGACTGATTCGCGGAATAACAGGCGGTCGATTCCAAAGTCAACACCGCTGCTCCACTGCGCGAGAAACAATGCGCTGACAATTCCCGCGACTACCGCAAATCCAATTGCAGCTTTTTCGGTTGTCGGCGACGGATCACTCTTGCGCTGCAGCCAGAGCGATATGCCGATGAGAATGAATACAACCGCCGTCCATGGCAGAATTGAGAAGCCGCCCGGTTGTACCGTCCGCGATGTATCGCCCGGAAGCGCCCAGTCCACCAGAATGGCACTCGCAAAAACTACAGCGACCACTGCCGCGCCAGCCGGCGCGATGCGCAGAAGTCGAATGATTCGCTGATCTTTGGGGTGGACGGTGTACTGCATGCAGACCGAAGAAGCTAGCCGGAGGCTTTCCTACACGCTACCGTTGGGGATGGATCACGATTTCGCGGGGCTCCTGGGCGTACTGGTCGCAGTGGTGTTCGCGACGCAGGTCTGTGGAATTGCCGCTCAGCGCATCGGCCAACCAGCTGTGCTCGGCGAGCTGCTGGCAGGAATTCTACTGGGCGGATCCGCACTCGGGATCCTCGATCCGAACGAACGAGTCATCCGGTCGCTGGCCGACATAGGCGTGATAATCCTCCTGTTCGAGATCGGCCTGCACACCAACCTCAAGTCGCTCATGCGTGTCGGGGGAGCCGCGCTCGCAGTTGGGTCGGCTGGAGTTGTGGTTCCCTTCGGTCTTGGGTTCTTCGTTGCGAAGCTCCTCGGAATTGATGGGCCGGCAGCAATCATCTGCGGCGCGGCGTTGACCGCCACTTCAGTTGGAATTTCTGCGCGTGTGCTCTCAGATCTTGGCCAGCTCGATACTGACGAGGGGAGAATCGTTTTGGGGGCGGCAGTATTTGACGATGTGATTGGACTGATAATTCTTTCCGTTGTGGGCGCGATCGCCACAGGATCTGCAATCACCTTTCGAAGCGTTGCCGTTACGACTGGGGCGGCGATCGGCTTCGTCGTTGTCGCCGTATTCATTGCGAGCCGCGCAATTCCGCCGGTATTCAAACTCGCTGACCGGCTCGACAACGCCGGAACTCTCGGCGCGTTAGGTCTGGCTTTCGCATTCCTGCTTGCGTGGCTGGCGGACATGGCGGGATCCGCAATGATCATCGGCGCATTTTCCGCAGGATTGGTTCTGCACACCACCGCGCAAAGGATGCAGATCGAGAAAAGTACGACCACCATCGCTCACTTCTTCGTTCCCATCTTTTTTGCTGCTGTTGGGGCCGCTGTGAACCTTCGATCACTCTCCAATCCTGCCGCCTTGAAGATTGGCAGCGCGCTGCTGGTTGTCGGAGTGATTGGAAAATTCGTGGCGGGCTACGCGCCCTTCTGGTTCAAGGGTCAGAAGAGTCTGATTGGAATTGCGATGATTCCACGTGGCGAAGTGGGCCTGATCTTCGCCTCGATGGGCCTCGCAACCGGTGCGCTAGACATCGGAATGTTCAGCGCAATTACGCTGATGGTAATGGGGACAACCTTCATCGCGCCGCCGCTCCTAAGCCGTTACGCGCGCACGGGTGCTCCAAGTGATACTCCCGGACGCGGCGGCATCGACGACCTGGTGACTGGATCCGAGCCCGGTAAGCTCTAGCTATTCTCCGAGCTTTCTTGGAGGCAGTGTTTGCAGGTAAAGCCATGTCGCGCGGAGCTCTTCGTCGGTCATTTTACCCACCGATGGCCACGGCATCGCTGCACTCAATACCCGACCGCCCGGTCGCACACCTGTGCGCATCGCCTTGATGAAATCCGCCTCCGTCCATCCCTTCAGGCCTGTCGGTGTGAGGTTGGCCGATTTCACGCCGCCATCTCCGGGCTGGCCACCGGAAAGATTCGGATTATGACAACTGGCACATCCTCCAATCGTCGTGAGGTATTTACCGTACTGGACATTGCCGCCCGGTTGAATTGGCTGCCGATTCAGTGGCCCGTTCGGAATCAGCTCGACCGGAATTGGCGGGAATCCAACTGCGAGGTGAAGGACGCGGCCTAGCGGTCCAACCCTTCTCTCGGGCGTCACGTAGTCGACCGGCTTGACTGTCTTGAGATAGGCAATGACAGCAGCCAGGTCAGCGTCACTCATATAGTAGTAGGCTTCCGATGGCATGAAGACCAGCGGTCGACCATCCGCACCCACCCCGTGCCGAATCGCGCGCACCCAGTCGGCATCGGTAAATCCAGCGCCAACTCCGCCATTTCCGGAAGTCAGGTTCGTCGCGTACAGCCGACCCATCGCCGGATCATCGATCATCTTCTTCCCGGCGAGATTGTCTCCATGGCAGTCGGCACACTTGTTCACCGCCACCGCCAGGTGGTGTCCCTTCGCAATTGAAAGCGAATCCCACGGTACGGCGACCGGCGCAACCTGGGTTGGATAACGCTTTGCGAGTTTCCGCCCGACGACTGCGTATGCCGCTCCGATGGCAATTACCAGAAGGAGAGCCAGGGTAAGAATTCCAATGCCTATTCGTTTAAGCCAGCGGATCATCGTCGCAGTAGGTTCGGGTGCGGTCTGGCATATGCCTATGACAAGCGCCTAACGTAAGTTGGAGAGAAATGTCAGTCCAGAGAAAACAATCCGGTTGGGCAGGCAGCGCGATGAAGGAAACCATTGCGCGCGCCCTGAGCGAGGCGCGGGACCGCACCCTGATGTTAGTCGAGCCCCTCTCGGATGAAGACCTGCTCGCGCAGCACGATCCCTTGATGAGTCCCATACTCTGGGACATTGGGCACATCGCTCATTTTGAGGAGCTGTGGCTTACTCGGAACCTTGAAGGCAAGATTGAGTTCTCCGAGATGCCCGGCATTTACAATCCCTTTGAAAACCCGCGGGCCGTACGTGGTGCACTTCCGCTCAAGCCGCGCGCGCAAATGCTGAGTGAGCTCGCACGAATTCGAGAGGCTGTGCTCGAGCGTTTGGAGACTGTAGAGTTTGACGAGTCCAATCCACTGCTCCGGTCGGGTTACGTATACAACATGGTGCTGCAGCACGAATACCAGCACAACGAAACCATTCTTCAGACCCTGCAACTAAAAAAGGGAGAGCCTTACCGCGCTCCCCGAAAAATAGAATTCAACGACGCCCCACCGCCGACTCCCGGCGTGGTGTCGTTTGATGGCGGGCGTGTTGTAATCGGAACGGACGATGTCAGTGTCGCCTACGACAATGAGCGTCCCCAACATTTTGTAGAAGTTGCTCCGTTTCGAATCGATCGTTTCCCCGTAACAAATGGCGAGTTCCTCGAATTCATGAACGACCGCGGTTACGAGCGCGCGGAGTTTTGGAGTGAGGCCGGACTTCAGTGGCTGCGTGAGAGTCACACTTCATCGCCCAAGCATTGGGACCGGCGCGACGGTGTTTGGGTGCAGCGTATTTTCGATCGAACCCGACCGCTCGATCACTCAAGGCCTGTGTCCCACGTGTGTTTTTATGAGGCGGAAGCATTCGCCAGGTGGGCGGGAAAGCGCCTCCCGACTGAATTTGAATGGGAACACGCAGCGTCGTTTGCGTCAGGCGGATCGAATCTGGATCAGCTCGCCTTCGATACTGCGCCGGTCGGGACGTTTGCAGACGGAACGTCCGCCGAAAGTTGCGTTGCGATGATCGGCGATGTGTGGGAATGGACATCATCTGATTTTCTGGGCTACCCCGGGTTTCTTGCCTTCCCTTACCCCGAGTATTCGCAGCTCTTTTTTGGCTCCGAGTACAAAGTGCTGCGCGGCGGCTCGTGGGCGACTCGGCCTGGAGCTATTCGAAAAACGTTTAGAAACTGGGACTATCCAATTCGCCGACAGATTTTTGCCGGGTTCCGGTGTGCCAAGGATGCATGAGCCAGTCGACCGCCGCCGAACTGGCAGAATCAAACGGGATGAGCTTCTTCGTGATGTGCGCGAGGGCTTTGCAAAGCAGCAAAAGGAGCTGAGCCCAAAATATTTCTACGACGAGCGCGGCTCCGAGCTGTTCGAAGAAATCACCCGGCTTCCAGAATATTATCCCACCGAAGCGGAGCGAAGCCTGCTGCGCGAATGTGCGCCCGGGTTTGTAAACGAAACGAGGCTGTGCACTCTCGTTGAATTAGGTGCGGGGAGCGCGAACAAGACACGCGTGCTTCTCGACGCAATGCGCGACTCCGGATTCGGAAGAGTTTACATCCCAATGGATGTGAGCGCCGATTTTCTGGATGGAGTTGCGGAGCAGCTCCGCATCGAATATCCAACCCTGCAAATCATTCCCGCAGTCGCCGACATCACCCAGGACTTCGAGCTGCCAATGCGACAGCCGCCTACTGTGATTGCATTCCTCGGGAGCACGGTTGGCAATTTTGGCAGAGACGAAACAGTCGATCTACTCTCGCGCTCCGCGAATCTGCTCGGCCCCGATGACCGTTTTCTGCTTGGCTGTGACCTGCGAAAATCAGTCGAAAAACTCGAAGCCGCATACAACGACAGCAAAGGCGTAACGGCGGAATTCAACCTCAACATTCTCCGGGTCATCAATACTGAGCTCGGAGCGAACTTTGACGTACCCCGCTTTAGGCACCGCGCATTCTATAACACGCAGGCCCATAGAATCGAGATGCACCTCGAGTCGGTAGGCAGTCAGTCAGTTTTCATTCCCGGAATTGGAGATGTCTCCTTTCGCGCCGGAGAGACGATTCACACGGAAGTGAGCTACAAATACAACAGAGAGGCAATTGAAAGTCTATTTGCCCCGGCCGGACTTGTTCTCGAGCATTGGTATACGGGCAGTGACAACCTGTTCGCACTTGCCGTGGGCCGGAAAGCCGCTCCGTGACACAGTTGACGCACGAATCGCTTCTCGAACACGTGCGTACTTTGTTCTCACCAGCCCCGAACCCAGCCGAAAGATTGTCCATGGCAGTCGGCGCCGAAATCGAAATGATTCCGGTGCGTGCTGACACCGGGGACCGGATTCTGGCGCGAGGAACGAGGCCTTCAGGCGAAGAATTCGTTAGGGCAATGGCTGATCAGTACGGATGGTCTGAAGAAGTGATGGGGGTGGATCCCAGTTGCTGGTCATTTCAGGATGGACGGGTGACCTTCGAGCCTGGAGGTCAGATCGAATTCAGCTCTGCGGTTTTTCCGACCGCGAGCACGCTGATCGACGCGTTCGACCAGTGGATTCCGCGATTCACTGCCGCCGCCTCGCGCTTGGGGTTGACGCTGAACACAATCGGGATCGAAGACTCGGTGTCTGTGTGCGATGTCCCGCTACAACTTCAGCGCGATCGGTATCGCAGGATGTCCAGCTACTTCGAATCACTCGGCCCTTTTGGCGTAATGATGATGCGTCAGACGGCGTCCCTGCAGATCAACGTTGATCGTGGCGATGCGCCCACCGAACGCTGGAGACTCCTCAACTCACTCGCTCCCTACCTCACCGCAATCTTTGCCAACTCTCCTCGCTACGAGAGGCGAGACACCGGACATAAATCCTATCGCGCGCATGTGTGGAGAAACCTCGACCCGCGCCGAACCGGAATTATTTACGAACGCGGGAAAGAAGCTGAGCGATACCTGAACTTCGCGCTGGATGCACCGGCACTTCTCATGACGGGAGAGACTTTCCCTACCTTTCGTGAACTGGTCGCTCGCGGGGATGTGACAAAAGATGACTGGGATGTACACCTTAGTACTCTCTTTCCTGAAATCAGGCCTCGAGATTATTTCGAGATTCGTTCAATTGACTCGATTGCTCCCGAACACGTTTGTGCCGCAATCGCTTTTGTGACCGGCATCGTGTACAACCGGAAATCCGCGTCGGCCGCCGCTTCTCTCATCGGAGATCCGGATTCCCAGCTGCTTGTTCTTGCAGGTGAGCGTGGGTTGAAATCCACTCGGCTCAGGCAGGCCGCCGGCGAGCTCGCGCGAATTTCGATGGAAGGGTGCGAAGCGCTGGGTACATCATACCTCACCGGGCACCACCTGCAGCGCGCCGGTGAATTTTTTAGCAGCTACACCTTTTGCGGTCGCTCGCCTGCGGACGACTGTTCAGGTTAGCAGAAAGCTCATCTGGTGAGCTCAGCATAAAACAAATTTTTCGCGCGGGAACGCTATGTGCGTATTTGTCGCGTAGATAGCAATACACGCAAGGGATACTCCCCTTTGAAGCCTTAGCCGCACCGTCGTTATGAATCAGGAAGCAGAACGAGTTCCCGACCCCCGTCTCGCAGAAATCACCGGAGCCCTTCGCGCCCGGCTCCGCCCTGTTTGCTCGCACATGCGCGATGATGAGTTTGAAATTCTCGTGGAAGAAATCGCCGAGCGTGAGAGGCGATGGGAACGACGATCCACGCTGAAAGTCGTTCGCAACGCTGACAGCAGACCGAACTAGCTAGTCGGGAATCTGGTGTGCGGCAGCCGCGCTAATCGCGCGCTGCAAAGTTTGCCTGCGGATCTGCCAGTGGGATGCGACATAGTCGGCTTTCCCTCGGCGCACGACGATGACCTGCGGAGTGTGGTGGGTCACGTTGAGCGATTCCGCGATATCCCGTGATAGATCGGGCTGCATTTGCACGGTCAACCGGTAGCACGCAGGAGCCGGTTCTCCATTGGCGAGGCAATCTTCAACTTCATACCACGCGTGCCCGCTGATTGGGCAGGAAACACTGTGCTTATAGAGCAGTACTGGCACGCTGTAGGACTTCGCCAGCATTTCGGTGATCTCGTCTGGGCTTGTCAGTTCGACTGGCTGCGGCACATAAACTCCGAGTTGGCTTAACGACTGGCAGAAGAGAATCTCTATTCGAAATTCGTGCCGTAAATCAGTCATTATCGACCCGGTTTTACATATCCATGATCGCGTCGATATCGGCGTCGATTGATGGAGATCCCTCGCCTTTTGTCAGTTCGGAAACAAGAAAAAAGATTAGAGTCGACGCAACGAGGGATACCGCGGAAGCCGTCACCCCGGACGGGAACGAAAACTTTTTGGTGTAGGCAGCAATTTCTAGCGCCAGTGTTACAGTGAGTCCGAGGCCTATCGAGATAATTGCCCCTTCTCGTGTAGCACCCTTCCAGTTCAGCCCAATGGCAAGCGCGGGGACTAGCGTAGATGCAAAAAGGCCCCATCCAAAAATTCCGAGAAACGCAACCATCGTCCCCGAAAATTGAGCCACGAGCGCCGCGGCGATCGCGATCACGATTGTCGCGGCACGTCCCCACATCAACTCGTTGTTTAGACGCTTTCCAAACGCAATTGGCAGATCATGCATTACCGCCGCTGCACCAATGTTGATGAAAGAGTTCACCGTGCTCATGGTTGCCGCGGCAACTCCCGAGAACACTAGCGCGGAGAGAAACATTGGTGCGACAGACAGAAGGAGCGCTGGCGTCGCCTGATCTGGTGTCGACAGCGGTGCCATCGAACCGTTCATTGTAAAGGCTTTGACCCCGACGCCAACGCTAAAATATAGAAGCAGAACGAGAACTAGTCCGAGTGTCTTGAGCAACGGATACCATTTCAATTGCATCGGATCGCGGAGCATGTAATACTTGTGCACTCCCTGCGGCTGACCCAGCGAACCCACTCCGAAGACAAAGAAGAATGAGAGTGCTGCGAGCGGCGACAGTTTTCCCCAGGGCGAAAGAAATGCCGGGTCGCTACGCAGTATCGTGCGTGAGATATCGCCAAGACCACCCCCTGCCTTGAGCACGAATACAAAGACAAGGAATGAAGCGATGGCCATCAGGGATCCTTGAAACACATCATTGTAAATGCCGGCAAGGATTCCCCCGCCTACTGAATAGGCCAAAGTGACCCCCATTCCGATCCAGATCCCCGGTCCTATCCCAATGCCGAAAATGGCGTTGATAACAACGCCCATGGCGAGGGCATTGGTGGCCATGTATCCAACGATTCCGATCAGGATGGCAACTGCGGAAAGTCCCTGTGCACCGGGCGACCGATAACGCGCACCGATGGCATCAGGAATTGTGAGCAATCCACGTGCTTCACCCAAAAGCCTCATACGTTTTGCCAGAACCCAAGCGCCCATGACATTGGTAATGGACGCCGGCAACACGATAAACATGGCACCGAGGCCAACCGTGTAGAGAAGCGCAGGGCCGCCGATAAATGCAAAGCCTGATACAGATGTCGACACAGAGGCAATTGTTAGCGCTACAAGGCCGATGCCATGACCCGCCACGAAAAAGTCACTGGTTGTTCTCGTTCTCCGAGAGGCCCAGATGCTTATCGCGATGATCACTGCGAAATAAGCGATACCGACCCCGACAATCGTCGGGTGTTGAACGTGTGGGAGAGCGCGCTGAATCAATCTGTCTTTCTGTATGCCGCGCCTAGTGCGCGTGCTCGCCGGACATCCTCTTCACTAAGCGTCTGCGTGTCGAAGGTGACCGCATATGCGATTGGCAGAACAAGCATCGGGAGGAAGCCAACACCGTAGACTATAGCTGCTGCACGCAGTGGAAGTCCCAGAAACAGCATGCTTCCAGCGTTCTCGTTGGCGGGCAGTGCGAGCGCGAGACAAAATCCCGCTCCGAGCAGCAGCGCGACCAGGCAGAATGGAACAGCAAGGCGCCCAATACCCGTGCGCTTGCGATGGGCCCCCATCACCATAATTGCAATACTCGAAAGCGGAATCCCAACCGCCAGGAGCCAAGGCGCCCAGCTCGGCGCCCCGCCTTTCCGGAACGCCGACGCATAAGCAAACGCTATTGCAACGAAGCTTAAGATCATCGCAATTCTGGCAATGCGCTTTACATCCACAACCATGAAGGTTTTCACGGAGCTAAAAAGTGAGTGACTTCCAGTTGGCGATCGCATTCACTGCCATCGCGAAACTTCCCTGAGATTCCCAGCGCCACAGAGGTCGAATTCCGAACAGCACAACATGACCGGCGCCAACGGGCGCATCGACTACCGCTGCACGTCCTGCCATTTCATCCCCACCAGCAAGCAAACCCGACACGAGCAGCGAATCGGCTTTTTCATGGTACTTGAGGATGACTTTCGCGCGCATTCCCTCACGCTGATCCACTATGGACTGATCGAGGCCCTCGACGAGGACCGTGTCACGCGCTGACACTGTCATCAGTGGGGCCTGGTTGAAATAGATCGGGAAAGTCTTATTGTCGTATCCGTACATGATGGGACTCGAGCTCTCGACAACCTGCGCGCGATACACACCGCCGCGCGCCTGGAGACGCGTTGTCGTAGGAATTGAGACCGACGTCGTGAATCCCACATCTATTGGAAGGCGACTCGAATTACCCGTGGTGAGGAGCAACCCGCCTCGCTCAACGAACCGTCTAAGATTTGCTGCGCCCTCCAGACCCATACCCGGACGGATATCGTCTGTCTGATCCCACTTATCGAGGTTGGGCGTCAGCACACTTTTCTTCCACGGAATCGGTGGACCCACCATCGGCCTGCCATTCAACAGCGCAGTTCCCTGGGCACTAACATGCGGAAATACCACTACATCATATCGATCGAGAGCGCCGCTCTTACGCAGGGACTGATCACTGATGTAGCTGTAGGGAATTCCCATTTGATCGAATGCAAATCGTATCCAGCCTTCATTCTGCGTTTCGAGCCACGAATGCATCAGCGCAATTCTCGGCAGCGTGATGGCGTGTCGCTTTACACTTACGCCAGTCGCGCTCGCGCCCTGAAGCCCTGACGCTGCAATTGCACTTCGCGTCCTGTCGGTTGCGTCATCGATGATGAACGTTCCAATTGGGTAACTCACTCCTTTATTCGTGAAAGCGGCCTCAGCGACGCTCACCTTTGCGGAACCAACCTTCCATGGGAGTACCGCTGACCTCCAGTCGCCAAGATGCTTCACAAGGATCGTGCTGCCTGATCCCGCAACAGACCCTGTCACCGTGGCATCCGTGGTGAGCAGCTGCATTGGCCGGTTCAGTATCGTTGAATCGCCGACCTTGATCGTTTCGACATGGCGAAGTTCGTCGAGTGTCCAGCCTGTGTCGTCATATGGCGGCGGATCATCGGCTTTGTACTTCTGGATTGCGAGGAGTGTCCGGACGGTTGCGGAATAGGGCTGGTCAAGTCGTACAATCCAGTCACCTGCATGGACCATCGGCACACTGCTTCTCGTCGCTGCGGCGGTTGTATCCGGTGGTCCTTCACGCAGCGAGTCGCGTCTAACCAGGCGCAGCACGTCAGGATTTCCGGGGACGCGCGTTGCTGTATCAGTCCGCGGTTTGCCGTTCCCGAGATTGTAATCCGATGTCGCTACATGAACTTCTGCGCCCTGAGCCCGAAACAGATTTACCAAATCGGCCGCTTCCGCAGAGTGTCGCTGACCTTTCGGAATTACAAAAGCGTATGGGGCTGAAATCCGGCCCCGCTGAATCATGCGCTCAGCCTTGGCTACATAGTTCTCGAGAAAGGTTTCCCTGTGATCGCCAACATACTTAAGCGCGATGAGGACACCCGACTGCTGATAGTTGATGTTGTTTCGGATGCACCAGCGAACTCCGTTTACCGGCGGATTGGGACGATCCCATGTCCTCTCAGTCGAGCTGGCCGGGAGACGCACCGTCTGACATCCTGCATTGCTCGATGTGTAAGTCTCATAGAAGCGTCCAATCGAGTTATGAAGATTGGCGACGGCAAGGAGTGTGTAGTTTGGCGCCCACCCATCATAAAATCCGTGCGTCCAAACACCTGGCAGGCCTCTCCTCGTAAGCTCGGTAATCTCCTGGTACGCCAGTGTGTGCCACTCGTCGATAACGATTGGGTCATACTCGTCGTTGTATGGTCCTGTACCAGTACTTGTGTAAAGGAATGGAACTGATTCGTGAAGATCGTGGACGACTACAGGTTTCCACTCCAGAAATCCGCGAATGAAGTTTTTGGTCAACTTCTGCGACATGACCATTCCGTCGCGATTGTTGTCGTGTGCAGTGTACTTGCCCCAGTAGACGAGAGGCACACCGCTGCTGCCGAGCTTCAGTGAGCGGGAGAGATTTGCAACATCCACCATGCGGTCGCGGCCGTCTACTTCGGTGACCGGCGTGATCATCGTGATAACGTTCGAGCGAATCGACTGGATCATTGGCGATTCGTCCACGACCATTCTGTAGGCGAGCTCCATCAACATTTCAGGGCTGCCTGTTTCTGGTGAGTGAATAGAACCGCTCAGCCAGTAGATTGGCTTTGCCTCTCTTACCAGAGCAGTACGCTCCGCTTTGCCGAGCCCGCGCGGATCTGCGAGCCGTGCGAGTTTCGCGCGATATTCGTCCAGACGTGCGATGTTCTGCTCGTCGGCGACAAACAGTGCGATCATCTCGCGGCCTTCATCGCTCAGTCCGAGCGAAATCAGTCGTGTTCGTTTTGGGGCTGCAGCAGCTACCGCACGAAAGTATTTGTTGATGTCGGCAACGTAGGAAAGTCGCGCGAGCGTGCCCGGCACATACCCGAGGATCTTAAGCGGTGTCGGAACGGTGGCTGACGCCGGAAGAGTTTCAACGAGTTCAGTCGTAAACTTCCAGCGAGGATCCGTCGGCGTGAGATCCTCGATCACCTTCGAGTACGCTGAGTCGATCGGCTGCTGGGCGTACGAGTCGCGCGAGGTAGCGGCGACTGCTGCGAGAACGGTCGCCATGACAATCGCACGCATCATTGAGCTACTTAACATTCTTGTTTTTCCTGTTGTTCGAAGTCAGCGTGTTGCCGCAGCGAGTTTTTCGAAAGCAAAACCGCCAAGCGATTGGCCACCGTCGCAAACCATGACAGTACCTGTGATGTATGCAGCCGCATCGGACGCCAGGAAAACGGCGAGGTCGGCGATTTCATCCTTTGTCGCGAACCGCCGAAGCGGAATCGAGCCGGTGACCATCTTTCTAGCTTCCGGAGTAGGGGCAAGTCTGCTCATGCCCTCGGTTTCGTCAACGGCACCTGGTGCGATTGAGTTCACGCGCACACCCTGCGGTCCCCATTCGATGGCCAGTGTGCGAGTGAGCATGTCCACACCCGCCTTGGCTGCACACACATGCGACTGGAACGCCATAGGCGTGAATGCCTGCGTTGCAGAAATGTTGATCACCGATGCACCGGGACGGTTCAGGTGTTCGAATGCGGCGCGCACCGTATTGAATGTTCCAAGCAGGTCGATGTCTATAACTGCCTTGAAACCATTTGCCGACATTCCCGTGGCAGGCGCGGGAAAGTTTCCCGCCGCGCCGCAAACAATGATATCGAGTCGGCCGAACTTCTCCCGCGCCGCGCCGACTGCGCCGGCGAGTACATCGTAGTCCCTGACATCTGCCGGAAACCCTGCGGCTTTGCCTCCGGCTGTCTCGATGATTTGCGATGCAGCGTCCAGTTTCTCGCTTGTTCTGCCTATCAGTGAAACGCTTGCGCCCTGCTCTGCGAAACGTTCGGCGATTCGTTGATTGATGCCACTACCACCGCCGGTTATCAGCGCGTGCTTGCCCTTGAAGAGATCTCGTGAGAATGCTGTAGTCATTGGCTATGACAACCGGAGATTGGACTCGAGGCCGGACCTGTAAGCTGATATCAATTGCATGTCTCCAACTGTGGGAGGGCGAACGGAATAAACGACACCAAGCCTGCCGCTTTCCGCGGCGAGATGGTATCGGCGGTATGTGATGTACAATCCCGGCTGGATCGCATGCTCTGCGGCGTAATCCAATACTTCGTGCAGCGGTTTGTCGGGAATACAGAGTTCTTCGGGCGACTCCTCTTCGAACTGAAGCGGGTGTACCTCGCCACGCGGAGTAATCAGCCAATGTTCCATCTGGGTGAGGTAGGCTAGCGTCGGGCTCAATTTCTTGAAAGCGCGAACAGGTGATTAGTCGCGTCAATTCTCATGATGCCTGCGCGTGCCGCGTCACTGCCTAGCACTCCGTCCAGGTGAACGAACGTCCAGAACGCAGGAGCGTAGACGAGCATGTCCTTGATCACAAGCGTTTGCCCTGGGAGATCGAATGACACCTGGGGTATTTGCCGGGTGGTATAGCTCAGGTCCTCGCCCATGCCTCCGATCCGCTTGCGCTGAACTGAAGCAACATACACGAAAGCTTTTTCGAGCAGCCACTGAGTTGCAAAGGTTTCCTGCGCGCCCGTGTCCAGTGCAAAATGAACCGTGCGGCCGAGTCCGCTCTGGAGCCGGACAATCGGAACACCAGCCCAGAACAAGGTCCACGCGCTTTTTGCAACGGTACGCCTCATCGGCTTTCGCATGACCACTTCCCCTTTTGGGAAATCGATCGTGACGTCCAACTCGCGAATTGTATCCCATCCAATGATTCCATCGATGCGCAGATTCGGGTCGCCTGATGTTCGCAGGCTGTCACGAACCTTCATGAGCGCTTCATCTACTATCATGGATGTTGCATTGCCGATCCTGATCTGGCCCATCTCTATTGTAGTCACCATTGCAGGTACCGCGGCGACCTGACCCGCAGCCGTAGCAATCGAAAGCGTATCTACTCCGATTGCTGTCACTCCTGCTTCTTTCGCCGCGGTCGAGGAAAGAATGGTCATGCTCGCTCCCGTATCCAGCCAGAAAAGAAAACCTTTTCCATTGATACGCACCGGAATGACCGGTGTGCCGACGCGGGACACTGTCAGAGGAATAATCTGGTCGCGCGGCGGGATGACCAACGTGCGTGGTGGAACACTGGAAAAGGCTCTCGCCCAAAGTTCTACATCTGCATTTTTCTGCAGCGGTGCGCGCTCAACCCCTCGCGTGTCAGCGGGAAGGCTGGCAAGCGCATTCCACTTATTCTGATACTGCAGCGCGGCAGTGAGCATCACACGCGATGCGGTGCCAACGAAAGCGTTTTTTGCGCTCGTTCGCAGGTCGTCCAGCATTTGTTCGGCTTCCGCAATTCTGCCACTCAGCATCGCATCCATTGCAGCACTGAAGCGACGCTGGTCGTCATCATCGGCCAGAGTATGGGCAGCGACAAGATCCAGATTTGCCGTAGCGTCCCAGAAGCTTTCATATACAACCGCAGGCTTGGCACCGATAAATGGGCGGATTCTCTGTCCACGCGTGCTGCGTGGTCGCTCGATCGCAACGCTTACATGCGGTTCGGGCTCAGGGGTCGGCTTTACGGGATCTCGATGCGCACAACCCGCCATTGCAAACAGCACGATTATCAGCTGCGGTTTGCGCGCACCCACTACTGCAATTCTCCCAGCTTCGCGCGAGCTACCACACTCTCGTTTCCGTTTCTGTCTACTGCGTTGACGAAAACTTCCAGCGGGGCGGGGGCATTACGGAAACTGACATAGTGTGTCTCCACCCAGCCGGGCACCACCTGAGTGGTCCACCCATCCGCGAATCTTGTTCGCACGGTCCAGAGCCACGGCCTGCTCGTGCCCGCAGGGATCAACTCCACAACGGCTGCTCCATTTTCGCGGAGTCTGCGGAATCGTACAGTCGGCCGAGCAGGGGGAGTTGAATCCAGCCAGCTCGACGCTGGCACCAGTGCTGCGTCAGAGTAGGAAGACGACGCCAGTTTTTCCACCAGGCTGTCAGTGTCCTTCATGAAAGTACGTGCACTGAAGTGGATATTCCCTGTCGCTCCCGGCTGCGCCCGCGTCAGGTTGATTTGTTTGATGATTTCATTTGTGTCCCACTGATCTGCGCCCGTATCTCCGACTCTGCTCGTGAAATTTCCTGGCCATACGTGCCGCTTGTGAGTGTTCTCCTGAACCCACCATTGCAGCAGGCGCGAATAGCTCTGTGCCGTTCGGCGCGTGTGCCAGTAAAGCTGCGGCGCGATGTAGTCGAGCCACCCCTCATTCAGCCATTTGCGTGAGTTCGCATATAGCTCGGTATATGAGTCCAGCCCGGCAATTCCTTCCGGATTTCCGGGACGCCATATCCCGAAAGGGCTGATCCCAAATTTCACACTGGGCTTCGTTGCTTTTACGCGGTGATAGAGCTGCTCGACCAGTGAATCCACGTTGGACCGGCGCCAATCAGCGCGAGCGAGTCTACCGCCCGCGCGCAAATACCGGTTCCACGTGACCTCATCCGGAAAGTCGATTGGCTTCCCCTGATTGTCGTTTTCGACGTAAGGATAGAAATAATCATCGATGTGCACAGCGTCGACATCGTACCGCTTCACGACATCAGTAATGACATCGATCGTGCGTTTTCGCACCGCGGGGTCACCAGGATCCATCCACAGAAAACTGCCATACTTTCTTACGAGCTCGGGATGCTCGATTGCAATGTGCGTTGGCGAAATGTCCGAGCGCGGGCTGTTATAGCGTGCGCGATATGGATTGAACCACGCATGCAGCTCGAGTCCGCGCTTATGCGCTTCCTCGATTGCGAATGCGAGAGGGTCGTAAGCAGGTTGAGGCGGCACGCCCATTTGTCCCGCGAGTGATTCCGCCCACGGCTCGATCCTCGACAGGTACAACGCGTCTGCGCCGGGCCGAATCTGGAAGATGATCGCATTCATGTGCAGGGCCACGGCGCGATTGAAGATTCCAATCAGCTCGGCTTGCTGTTCCCATGAAGACAGTCCCGGACGGGAGGGCCAGTCGATATTACCAACCGTGGCGACCCAGATTCCGCGAAACTCCCTGCGTATCACGGGAGGTTCAGTCGTTTGTGCTCTCGCACATCCCGACGAGAGATGTGCAGCCGCAAGAAAGAGGAAAGCTAAAACCAAGGATCGAAGTGGGACGTTTCTCTTCACAGCTCGACGACCGGATTCGGGATTCGCAAAGTTACGCAAAGTGCTGCGTTACTGCGAAAGCCCGGACCCAGTTTTACGGAATCGATTTGGCCGTGTAGGCAGGCAGAATAAGCGTAAACTTCGCCCCCCCTCCCTCTGCCGGCTCCATGGCCAGGCTGCCTTTCATAGCCTGGGCAATTTCACGGCTGATCGCCAGTCCGAGCCCTGTGCCTTCCCTAAGGTTGGTGAGAGAGCGTCCAACCTGGACAAAAGGTTCAAAAATCGCTTCCCGCATGCCTTCGGGAATTCCCGGACCATTGTCGGTGACAATTATCCTGACCTCATCTTCGTCACGACTGCATTGTACCCCGATCGTGCTCCCGTTCGGAGTGTATTTGATCGCGTTGGACAAAAGGTTCAGAATGATCTGGCCAACCTTGGATGCATCCGCAAAAGCCATCAGGTTTTTGTCGCACGCTGGAGGAGTGAGATGCTGCGCACGGCCCGTCGCCTGAGGTTCCACCATCTGGTACACGGACCTCACAGTAGCGAGCACATCCACGGGCTGTGTGAGGTAGTTGATTCGACCAGCTTCGATCTGACCAAGGTTGAGCAGATCGTTGATGATTCGAAGCAGGTGCTTCTGGCTGTTCTGAATCCTTTCCACATACTCAAGCATTCCCGGAGTTGTGGGGCCCGCTATTCCGAGGGCAAGGAGCTCAGCGTATCCACCAATTGCGTTCAGCGGTGTGCGGAGCTCGTGCGACATTGTTGTAAGAAACTCCGACTTGGCCCGGCTGGCAGCTTCGACTTCAGCAATTTTCTTTGCGTCTGAAATTGCTTTCTGCTGTGCAAGCAATCGTTCGGTAAGGTCGCGCGTCACCTTTCCGAATCCGATCAGGGTTTTGTCGTCGTCGTAAAGTGCAGTGATGATAACGTTAGCCCAAAAACGGGTGCCATCTTTTCTCACCCGCCATGCTTCGTCTTCAATGCGGCCATCCTGGAGGGCAACCGTCAGCTCCCACCCCGGTTTGTCCCAGGCCTTATCCTCTTCCGGATAGAAAATGGAAAAGTGTTTTCCAATGATCTCTTCGGCCTTGTACCCCTTGATGCGCGACGCGCCCTCGTTCCATGTGGCGATGTGGCCGGTGGGATCGAGCATGAAGATCCCGTAGTCCATCACTCCCTGAACGAGAATTTGGAAACCCTTCTGGGTATTTACAACGCTTTCGTGCTTTGTTTCGGGGGTGTTCACGAGTTGCCGTGCACCGTTAGAGGTCACCTTCGGAGGTGCAACATCCACGGAAAGACAGGGACTGAACAGAGGCGCCGGTCGGAATCGAACCGACGAATAGGAGATTTGCAGTCTCCCGCCTTACCACTTGGCCACGGCGCCGAATCCTGAACTTACCCACCCCCACAAGTTCACTCAAGCGGCTTAAACCCCGTCAGGGCAATAAATTCCTCGGATGACCGCCACCATTCGCATCGTTTCTCCGACGAAAGCAGACATTCCGACGATTCTCGGCCTCTTTCGCGAGCTCGCTATCTACGAAAAACTCGAAGATCTTTTCATCGTGGACGAAGCCACTCTGACAGAATCGCTCTTCGGTGAAAAACCTTCCGCCGAAGTTCGGCTCGCGTATCTGGGCCACACCGCTATCGGCTACATCGTGTTCTTCCAGAACTTCTCCACCTTTCTCGGCCGTGCCGGAATTTATCTCGAAGACCTGTATGTAAAACCGGAGCACCGGGGCTCGGGGTTTGGGAAGGCGCTGTTGTCCGAGCTCGCCGGAATCGCACTTGAGCGCGGTTGCAAACGCCTTGAATGGATGGTGCTGAACTGGAATAAACCGGCAATTGATTTTTACAATCGCATTGGTGCGGAGCCGCTGGCTGGATGGACGACTTATCGTCTCACGGGCGAAGCACTTCATCAGCTCGCCGTGGGCCGCCAAGAATGATTCGCAGGCGGCCTGAACCCATATGGTCTCGGTTTCACTATTACGAGCCGGGGCTCGAACGGCTAATCTATAGTATGCTTGAAATTGAAAGTCGGTTCTAATGCTCAAGGGAAGGAACCTGTCCGGACTGCTCGGATCGTGGGTCGGCGGTCTGCTGCTAGCCGCATTTATTTTCTGGTTCTCGACGCGCGCACCTGCGTTCGAGGATCTTCTGACTCCCATTTACTGGATCATCGGAGTGATACTTGTCGCGTTCACGGTTAAGTGGCTTCGCACGCGCAACACCGAGGACCGTCGCGGCGATGACCGGCGAAGAACATCCCGTCGGGATGTCGAGTAGCTGTGAACTAGCGAATGGCTGATACATCGGCGCAGCGCAACGGCCCGCACGGCGGTGCTGAAGTTGAAGTTGTAACGAGCGCGTTCAGAAAAATTCTTGGCCGGGCTGATACCATGATTGGCGCCGTCGGAATATTTCTCATCGCCGGGTTTGCAATTGCCCTGATCGGAACGCTCGGTTTTGCGGAGCTCGCTGAGCATGTCAACTCGGGGTCGACGCAGGCTTTTGACGACCGTGTTCTCCTGTGGCTTGCCAGTCAGCGCAATCCACTTACCGATACGGCAATGCTGGAGCTGACAGCGCTGGGAACAGCTACAGTGGTGCTGATGATCGCAGGCGTTTCATCGCTTTTCCTTGTTCTGACGAAACACAAATATTCGGCGTTGCTCCTCGGTGTCGCGACCATCGGCGGACTTGCACTGAATATGGTTCTGAAAATCGGCTTCCATCGCCCCCGCCCTCACGTAGTTGTTTGGGGAGCGCAAGCATTCAGCTCGTCGTTTCCTTCTGGACACGCAATGAGTGCGGCGATTGTCTATAGCACCGTTGCCTATCTCGCAGCCCGTCTTCAGCAACATCTCTGGGCCAAAGTTCTCACCATGCTTGGCGCGATCGTATTGATCGTGTTGATCTGCCTGAGCCGACTCTATCTGGGTGTTCACTACCCTTCAGATGTTGCCGCCGGAGTCACTATCGGCCTCGCATGGGCGGGATTCTGCATGGCTGCTCTTGAAGGAATTCAGCGCTTCGCCAAGCACGGCGACCCAGGTGTTGAGCGCAGGCCCACCGAAGCAGACACGAAAGTCTAGCGCCTACCTGGCCTCGAGGCGTTTCATGAGTTGGGTTTCGTCCTCGCAGCCTGATTCGCTCTCGACAAATAACTGCGTGAGTTCATCCGCACGGTCGCGCACGAGATTGTCACCCGCGCGCGAGATTGTCGCCGCGTTGTGCGTAACCTGATCGATCACATGTCGGGCGCTGTCGATGTCTCCGCTCCGAACTATGGCGCGAAGCGTCGCTACCGGCGATGAATCACCGCGCAGGCA
>JANLYJ010000192.1:0-1547 GCA_031365555.1 Gemmatimonadaceae bacterium
ATTGGTGCAGAGCTCATTGAGCGTCATCGCCAGCGCAATCACCGCGCCGGATGTGATGCCGACATCGGGGCCGACAATTGAGAAACGCCCGCCTCCGCGCTCCGCATATGGTTCCGTCGCACCGCGGACGGTGTCCATCAAGGACGCGTTGGCCCAGCTTACTTGAAGTAACAGATCATGCGCCCGACCAAGTGCGATCAATCGGCCTTCAATCGCTTGCTCACCGTGTTCAATACTCGTTGCAGTGCGCAGGCTCTGGGACGTAATGGCAGTCACGGTCGCCAAGGTGTTTTTGATGCGGTGATGCAACTCGTCGAGAATGAGCTTCTGTAGTTTGTCCGCTGCTTCTCGTTCCTTGGCGTCAATGCCGGCCTGCGCGAGCAACGCCTTTGCATCGATTCCCGCTTGCTCGAGCAAGAGTCGAAGGCTGTCATTTTCGGCGCTCAAAAAATCCTGTGCATCCGTGCTGAGCACTTTTATCGCAGGCCTTGCTCCAGCTAGTGCCTCTATAGCGAGAGGTAAGACCGTCTCCGGAATAATCTTTAGATCGCCAGCGCCGACCATGGCTTGGAGCTCCGCGACCATTTGCTTAACATCAAGCGGCTTTCCAAAAAAAAGGCTGTCGGTTGGCTTGTCGGTATCAGCCAACCTGACCTGACCTGAGACGAGAATGATCTTGATGGAAGGCCACCGCTCGTGCACGGCGTGGGCGAGTTTTAACCCGTCCAAGCTGCCGGGCATTTGGATATCGGTAAAAAGCATTGTGATATCTGACCGCGCTTCGAGGATTGACAGGGCTTCGTCGGCGTTGACTGCTTCGACGGCCGTGAAGCCGGCGTCCTCAACGATGTCGACAGCTCGCATGCGCAGCACCATCTCATCTTCGACGATTAGAACGTTCGGCACCTCGGGACGAGATGTTGACATGGGCGGGCTGATTCTTTCTTCAGGGCCGCGATAGCGATCGACCCCGGGGCGGTTGCGTGGCGGTCCCGTCCAAAGCCGGGCCAGCCATCCTCCGGTGGGACTCCCACAGGCCATCCCTCAACGACCGCTATTTCAATCCGGCTGGGTATGCCAGCATTGCTGCGCCCATCGGCGGCAAATAGCGAGCTAAATCGGCGCCGCGCAGACGCCCCGCCTTTCAGTTCCTATGTTCGGAATGGAACGTATCGTCGCCCGGACGATTGTAAGGCGGGCTCCCGAATTCGGAAGGGGCCTGTCTCCGTCAACGTCAGCAGCGAAAATGATGAAATCCTTTGCAGCCCTAGCGACCCTCCTCCTGCTGAGCGCGGCCGTCGTTGCCTTGCCGGCGTTCGCTCCGCCGGTGAAAGCAGAGGAACCTGCTGCCTTGGCGAAAAGTGACAAGCTCTCGACCCAACCGGTTGCAACCGGCTGCTCGCAGCAGGTCTGGCCCCATTTCGAGACCTCCTGCCTGCGTAACAGCGGGACTGGAAACCGGATCAGCGAAGCTCGCCTGATCGTGGCATCTCCGTCTTCCGCGACGAACCAAAACCGCTAAAGCGCTACCGGCGACGAAGCGGGGC
>JANLYJ010000222.1:0-1616 GCA_031365555.1 Gemmatimonadaceae bacterium
TCGGGAGCCAAGCGCTTCAGCGTTGCCGCAAGAAAACTCGCTGACTCGCCGTTGAAGCTAATGAATTGCTTCGGATACATGGCGCGTGAGAGTGGCCACAGCCGTGTGCCGGAGCCACCCGACAAGATTACGGGATAGATAGAACTCGTCGACATGTGCCGCCTCCAGCCGAAATCCGTGTTCGGCCTCCACAGGGTGGCGAAAATGTGTCCATCTGCGCAGGCTCGAATCGCTGGGCAAATCTAGCAGCGTCGGCGTTGGGTCACAACGTGATCGGTGGGCGTACGTGCTCGATCCAACAGCAGAATTGCGGTGAGGACCACGCATTCCGCTCGCTTGTTACCCGAGAGACCTCGTGCCGACGACGTATCTGCCGCCGGTGCAGGCGATCAGCGGCTGCGTTGCAGCAACTTATCCCGCAATGACTGAAGCGGTTTGGCTGCTGTCTCGGGCGAGGTGGGCGGAGCTGCGGACACGCCGCGTTGGGGAGCGGATGCCGGCTGGTCACGCCGCAGCTGTGGTGAGGCGGGTCGAGCCGCAGCACCACCATTAGGGGTGGCAGGTGGCTGGTAGACATTGACTGGCTGGGTCATAGGCCGGCTGGTGGCGACGCCGGTGGTTGTCGCTGCCGCCGGTGGCGTTTCCGGTTCGCCGGTGATGCCCATGGCATCGGCGAACATGGAGAGATTGGCTGACAGATCGGCCGCGCCGGACGACGAGGCTCTCCAGCGTTCGACCACGCCTTCAATGAACCCTTCATCGCTGACCGACTTCTGCCAGCGCTCCGAGAAGCGCGCTGTGGATGAGCGCGGCATATTGCATTTTTCGAGTTCGTCGAAGCGAATGCGCACCGGCAAGGTTACGCCGTCGCCGAACGCGATCGCTTCACGTTGGCCGAGGGCAGAGAGGAACTCCAGCAAACCGGCGCCTGTATCCGAGATGGCGGAGGTGACGATTTCCTGGTCCCGATCGTTGGACATGCGCAGGGCAAAAACGGTGTTGCATTGGGAGAGGATGGTCGGATCAATTTCGGTCGGACGCTGGGTGACAATGCACAGCGACGCACCGTATTTACGGCCTTCCTTGGCAATCTTCGCTATGGCGCGGCGGCACGGCTCGAAGCCCAAGCTGGCGTTGGCCGGGACGTAGCGATGGGCTTCTTCGCAAACGATGGTGACGGGGACTTTCCCCTCGCTCCAGAGAGCGAAGTCGAAGGTCATGCGGCAGATCACGGAGACCACGACGTTGACGATTTCGTGCGGGATGCCGGTCAGTTCGAGGATGGTGATGGGCTTGTCGTTGACCGGCACGCGGAAGATGCGCGACAGAATTTGAGCCATGCCGTCGTAGACGGTCAACGAACCGAACATGAAGGCGTAGCGCGGATCCTGGCTGATGGTCTCGATGCGCAGCTTGATATTGCGATAGGGCGCGATATCACGCTTGTTCTCGAGCTTGCCCATCCGTTCATCGATCAGCGAAGTCAGGTCGGAGATTCGATAGGGAACCGGCGTGTCGACCGTAAAGCGAGTTTCACCGCCGCCACCACGACGGAGCGTTGCCTGATCCTTGCGGCCTTCGCGCCCATCTCGCACCGCGCTGTACCGCGCCTTGGC
>JANLYJ010000230.1:0-5616 GCA_031365555.1 Gemmatimonadaceae bacterium
AGCAGATTTTGCTCAACCTTCTCACCAATGCCGTAAAGTTCACTGATGACGGCGGGCACATTGAGGTGTCGTGGACTGTTGAATCCACGCACGCCTGCCTTCGGGTCAGCGACACTGGAGTCGGCATCCCCCCTGAAAAGGTCGAGGAAGTCTTTGAGCCGTTCGTCCAGGTTTCACGCTACCGCATGGATACAGCTGAAGGTGTCGGGCTCGGCCTGGCAATCAGCCGTGAGCTAGCGCGGGCGATGGGCGGCGATCTTTCCGCACGAAGCGAAGTGGGGAAGGGGTCGGTCTTTACGTTGTCGCTGCCGAAACTTTAATCTTGAACTGCAACTTACAGCTATTGGCTACAAGCTAAAGCTGCAAGCAACGAGTCTTCAAAAACCCGTAGCTTGCAGCTTCTGCTTGTACCTAATAGCTGTACGTTGTCTTCTACTTGTATCTATAGTAGTACCCGGAACATATGTTATCGGAGCGATGGCTGATCCCGAGATAAACCTGCTCTCTCGCCTGCAGTCAATTTTCATCGATAGCTACGTTATCGATCGTGAATTGACCGGCGGTGGCATGAGTCGCCTATTCATTGCGACGGACGCCGAGCTTCAGCGAAAGGTCGTCATCAAGATCCTCCCGCCAGAGCTGACGAGCGAAATGATGGCCGCCCGCTTCAAGCGCGAAAGCGAAGTGACCGCCCGCCTGCAACACCCGCACATCCTTCCAGTCATTGCCGCGGGAACACGCGACGGACTGCTCTACTACATCATGCCGTACATCGAGGGCGAATCGCTTCGCGATGTTCTCGATCGCGAAAAGCAGATGTCACCACGCGATGGCGTGCGAGTACTGCGCGAAGTTGCAGACGCCCTCTCTTACGCGCACAAATTCGGTGTAGTCCACAGAGACATTAAGCCCGAGAATATCCTCCTCCAGGATGGCCACGCGGTTCTCGCCGATTTCGGGATTGCTGCCGCACTCGAAGGTGATGGCGTTGGCGGCGGACGTCTCACGCGCACCGGCATGTCGCTGGGCACGGTTGGGTACATGGCCCCCGAGCAGTCGCTCGGTGAACGCAACATTGACGGGCGTGTGGACATATATGCGCTCGGTGTTGTTGGATACGAGATGTTCGCAGGTAACCAGCCATTTTCAGGCGCGACTACACACGCAATTCTCGCCGCTCACCTCACCAAGGATCCGCCGAGACTCGATGATCTGAGGGACGATGTCCCAATGAACGTCGTGAAGGCGATTAACTGCGCGCTGCAGAAGGATCCAGCGCACCGGTACCAGACCGCCGGGGAATTCCGTGATGCGCTGGAGCTGCCCGAAAGCACGCAGATCAATTTTACGCGCGCATTCAAGCTGCGCACAATTCGCCGCAACAGGAAACGCATTGCTGTTGGAGTACCACTGGTCGCGATGTTTGTTGTAGGGGCCTTTTTTGGAATGAAGTACTGGCGCGCACGCGTGGCACCGCAGGAAACTGTGACTCTTGTCGTGGCACCCTTCGATGCGCTGGTTCCGGCAAATTCGGACCTGCAGCTGTGGCACGAAGGACTTGTTGACCTGTTAGCTCGCAATCTGGACGGGGCCGGACCTGTTCGGACTATCTCCCCTTCGACGGCGATACGAGGATGGGTGGGAAAGTCAGATCGCAAGAATGCGCTCGCCCTCGCACGTAAGACGAATGCGCGGTATGCCATCTATGGAAACTTCGTAAGGTCGGGAGTGGATTCAGTCAGTATCAGGTCCACACTTCTTAACGCGCAGACCGACGAAATAATCAGCGAGCCTGAGTCAAAAGCGGAAGACATCGACAAGGCAGCGAGTCTTCTTACACTTGCAATCCTCGATGAGCTGCGACAGCGGCACCGGATTGGGGCTGTACGCGAAACTTCGCTAGGATCCAAAAATCTCTTTGCTATCAAGGCGTTCCTGCAGGGCGAACAGTTTTTCCGCCGCACTTCCTGGGATTCTGCGTCCATTTCTTACGCGCGCGCGATCCAGCTTGACACGACCTTCTCACTCGCGTTGCGCCGGCAATCACAAGTGGTTGGTTGGCAGAAGAGTGAGAGCGACCCCGTTGTCAGCAGCTTTGCATTGCGCGCAGGAGCAGGAAATCATGGCCTCGCACCACGCGACAGTCTCCTGCTAACAGTTGACTCCCTGATGTCCTCACTCGGACAGTCCGATTTCACTTCTCCCGACTGGGGTCGCACTCGGCGCTTGTTCAATACTGTGAGTGAGGTGTCTCGGCTTTATCCCGGTGACCCTGAGGCATGGTATGCGCTCGGCGAAGCGCGAATGCATTTCGGCTACGGCAGCAACCTGGATATTTCGGAAAGGCAGGTTCTAGAAGCATTCGACCGGGCCATCGCCCTCGACTCGGCGTTCACACCTGCCTACATCCACACGGTCGAACTGGGATTCACACTCGATGGCGCCACCGGAGGACAGAAATACCTTCGGAACTATTTGCGCTACGATCCCACGGGCCGGTATAAGGATGCACTGCAACTGCTCGATAGGCTTACGACGACAGCAGATGCATCATCGCGGGACGTTCAGGCGATGCTCGACCGAACACCATCATTTGTGCTGTACCATGCGTGGGTGCCAGTGCGGCGTTGGGCTGATTCATCCGAAATTGCCTTGCGGCTTCTGAAAGCGCTGGCTCGAAAGCCGAGAAGTTCTCCAACCTTTACCGACGACTCGGTGATGCTCCAGAGCGCGCTTCCCCTTCAGCTCGCATATCGCGGGCGAATGCGGGAAGCATATGATGCGGTCGGCGACAAGCCATCGCGTCTTTTCGCGCAGTTCGCCGAACTCGGAATCGTTGCCCGGGATTCAGCGCAAAGAGTTTTCGGCCAATGGCTCGGCGCGAAACGCCCTGAAGCACATACCGCGCTCGCATGGTGGAGTTCTACTCGCGACACGGCATCTATCAAGCAGCTTCTCGCGAACTATGAGAGCGGGGTTTCGACAGCGCCAAACGAGCAGCGCGCGATGGCTCAATACAACGTCAGTTCTGCGCGCGCCTTTCTAACACTCGCACGAGGTGACACGGTCGCTGCATCAAAAGCGTTTGCAGAGTTGCCAGACACTGTGTGCTTGCGCTGCGACAACGACCGCATTCAGTCGGCAAGACTGGCGACTGCGTCAGGAAATTTCGAGCGGGCAGACCGAATACTGCGGCAGCGGCTCTATTCTGCAATCACGCCGATGGAAATCTCGATCGCTTTCGAGAGGGCGCAGCTCGCAGCCCGCCTGAAGCGGGCCGACGTCGCGAGAGCTACCAGTGGCCTGGTTGTGAACGCCTGGCAGGGGGGCGATCCCGAAATTCAGGGGGTTGTCGCCTCTGCCCGCCGCCTTACGGGTACGGCCAGCCAGCTCGACCGTAAGTAAAACTGGCGTTTCCAAAGAAAAAACTTATTATCTCTGCTGCGGGCGAATCTGGTTCTCCCGCGTATTCACGTATTTCATAGGCAGGAATCCAATGAAAACACGTTCATTTCTGTGGCTCGCAGCGCTGGTTGCGCTCGGCTGCAGCGAGGCACCATCCGCACCGAATGCAGTCGTGACGCACAGCAATGCAAATCTGTTGGCGAATTTTCCACCACCGCCGATGGCAATTTTAGCCAGCGTGTCGTCCGAGTATACAAGCTTCAGTGCCACGTACTTCCTGAACCCACCCGGCAACAATGGCTGGATCAGTTTCTCGCAGCAGCAGCCGGCAGGAACCACGATTACCTCCAGCGCTCGCATTACCTATAGAAACGGTATTACGACCGGAACGGGAACCGTGACTCTTTCAAAGATCGGTGGGGGTGCGCCGCTGACGATCAACCTGAAGACGGCAGTGGTGAGCGTTGGCAGCGTTTGGTTGCACACATGCACTTCGAGTTGCGGCTCGTTGGATCTGCTCATCCCTGGCAGGGAAAACGGAAAGGTTTCGGTTAATCTGTTTAACCCGGCGTACGGCGGAGAGGTTGTAGGCGGGGGAGACGTTGTAATCGGGCGGTAGTTTTTCTCAGTAAACTAAAAAAGGGAGCCGAGAGGCTCCCTTTTTTGCATCGAAATGCAACTTACAGCTATTGGCGACAAGCTAAAGCTCCAAGCTACGCGTATTTCAAAAACTCGTAGCTTGCAGCTTCTGCTCGTACCTAACAGCTGTATGTTGTCGTTCAGTTCGTCGTCGTTCACCCACCCCGCTTCCCAAGCGTGACCTCAGTCTCCATCCGCTTACCCTCTCTCATGAACACGATCCTGATCTTGTCTCCAACCTTGTTCGCATAAAGCGCATCGGTGTACGAGTACAAATCCGTCACCGACTTCCCAGCCAGCTCCACAATAAGATCACCAGCTTTCAACCCGCCAAGATCCGCAGGACTCCCCGGCCGGACTCCAGAAAGCTTGAGCCCGGGCGTATCACCGGCGGCCATGTCTGGAACCGAGCCAAGGTAAACCTGTGATCCCTGGCGAGCGGACATCGTCTGCTGCGGCGGGTTCATGCGGACGAAGGTCAGTCTCCTCGGACTGTTTGCAACAGCTTCGATAACGCCGCGGGCAAGATCGATAACCCGCGCTTCACCGCCTGCGTTGATTTTCTCTACATCGTCCGTTGCCTTGTGGTAATCGGCGTGGATATCGGTGAAGAAGTGAAGGACTGGAATGTCCTTACTATAGAAGGCGCTGTGATCTGACGAACCGAATCCGTCATCGCTTCCGCTGATCGAGAAGTGAGCATCGGAAACCGCATTGTTCACACTGTCTACGATGGGCTTGAGCTCCGAACCGGTGCCGCGTCCGTAAACAATCAGCTTGTTGTCCTTGAGTCGGCCAACCATGTCGAAGTTGATCATGCCGACAACATTCGCGCGCGGGACCGGAAGATTGTCAACGAGATAAGCTGCACCGAGCAGGCCAAACTCTTCTCCGCTGAAGTTCGCAAAAATTACAGAGCGTCTCGGCGGGTGCATGCTGAGCAGGCGTGCGAGCTCCATGACTGCAGCAGTGCCCGAGGCGTTGTCGTCTGCACCGTTTCGAATCGCGTCTTTCGCTTCCGGATCGAGCGAGAAGTCCGGCATCCGTCCGAGGTGATCGTAGTGTGCGCCGACAACTACGTACTCGCTGCGCAGCATGGGATCCGAGCCTTGCAGAATCGCGATGACGTTTTGTGTTTTCCGCGGCGCTGTTCTTCCTGCATGCGCATCAGATGCGGGTCGCGCTTCGAATGGCTGGATGTAACGGCCAGGAAGTGCGGCGACCATGTTAAGTGCTGCGTATCGGCGCGCGATGTACGCTGCAGCTGAGTCGTTGCCGGGTGTTCCGGTGAGTCTTCCGTCGAGTGCGTCGGAGGAGAGGTACGCGATATCGTTCAATACAACGGCTGAGTCTGCGGTGAGTTTGGAACTTATAGGGTTGGTTCTAACAGGTAAGGTCGAGCATGCGGCGAGGGTAAAGCAGGCAACCGCGAGAAAAGATTTTGTCATGACTTGAAGGTAAGCTCGGTAAAGGCAACTGCAACTTAAGAACTTCAAGCTAGGAGCAGCACGCCTGGAGCCGGCAGCTTGGGGCAGGGCTCCTAGCACCTAGCTGCCAGCGAGCTGCTCCCGG
>JANLYJ010000305.1:0-2463 GCA_031365555.1 Gemmatimonadaceae bacterium
GTGCCTTGGGACGCAATCATCGCGCTCGGAAGGACGCCGCTTTAGTGAACATCTCGCGCGATCGCAGACGCCGTTCTGCCGCACTACTGCTGTCGCTTTGGGCGCTATTTCTGCTCAGCGCTGTTGTCATTGGCTGGGCGCTAGATATCGATTCGCGCCTGACGCTGAACGGCAACGCTAGCCGCGTGATGGAAGCCGAAGCGATGGCTGCTTCTGGCAGTGAAATCGCGATGCATCCAGCGGTGAAGCCAGGTTCGCCGCTGTTGCGTGGCGGGATGAGTCGCACGCAAACCTTTGAAGCACGGATCACCGGGGAAGGCGGGCGATTGAATCTGAACTGGATTGTCGCTGGCGAGAACCCGCAACGAATAGAGTTACTGCGCAGATATCTCGAAGTGAAAGGCGTCGAGCTGAATGACCGAGACCGGATGATCGACTGCCTACTGGATTGGGTAGATCCGGACAACCTCGTGCGGCTGAACGGCGCCGAAGCCGAGGGCGACTACCAGCCGACTAACACATTGTTAGCGAGGATAGACGATCTGAAACGAGTCAAAGCTTGGGATGATTTCACCGGACAAGCGGATTGGGATGCAGGGCTCACGATCAGCAGCACCGGCCCCGTGGATCTCGCGTGGGCACCGCACGACTTGCTTCTTGCGCTGCCAGGCATGACTCCGGAAAAGGTTGATGCGTTTTTGGCTTTGCGGCGTGGCACCGATGATATCGAAGGCACGGAAGACGACCCGGAGTTCAAGACCGTCGAGGAGGTTCGGGTTGCACTCGGTTTTTCACCAGAGCAGTTTAAGGAACTTGCGCCGCTGGTCGGAATCAAAGATCAGGTAGTGCGCGTGGTGAGTGTCGGCCGATCGGGCGGCATAGCCCGCACCGTCCAAATGGTCATCCGCAAAGCTGGCAACGTGCCTCAACTAATCTCTTGGAAGGAGCTGTGATATCGACGCGCCATCTTCCAGCCCAGTTTTCTTAATTCCCGCCGCGCAAGGCTGGAACGTCGTTCGCAAAGCTGAGCACAGCGGCTCATGGGATGTGCTCACAATCGCTTCACTCGACGAAGCGGTTCCGCTGCTCAATGGGAGCACGGAAATTGTGCTCGGGCTTCCGGTTAGTGCGGTGTTGGCGCAGCGTCTCCGATTGCCGACTGCCGAACCGTCTGAGTACGCCGAGATGGTTCGCATTCAGATTGAGAAATCGTTCCCGTATCCGCCCGAGGAAGTGACCAGCGATTTCGAAGTGATCGAGCAAGTGGGGGAGGCGAGCGTGGTGTCCGCCGTGGCGGTGCATAACGACCGGCTCTCCGAGATCGCTGCTCCGCTTCTGTCGAACGGGATCATCCCGAGCCAGGTCACAGTTTACGCCGCGCAACGTGCCGCGACTCACGCTGCGTCGGGACGTGCGTTTCTCATTTATCCGGAAGATTCCGGACTCGTTTGCGCGATCAGTGAGGGAGGGAAAATCGGCTTCACGCGTTCGCTAAACGGCGCGGACGCGTCCCAGCTGCAACGGGACTTGCCGCAGCTGGCCTTGAGCGCGCAGCTCCAAGGGATCGATACCTCGTCGCCAGCAGTCTTTCTTGATGAATCACTTTTCGAGATGCGCGATTCCTTGCAGGGGATTTCGAACGAGCGCGCGGGACTCATCGCGGTCGAAGCGCCGCCCGCTGCGACGAAGCTGAATCTCCTGCCCGACAGCTGGCGGCAACGTCGGCGTGAGCTCGCGCGATTCGGTGAATGGAAGAAACGTCTCACCCTAGCCGGCGCCATTTACGGCGGCGTGCTGCTCCTGTTTGCCCTTTACGTGCTGCTGCTGCGGTTCCAACTCAGCGGGCTCACCAAGAAGATCGCGAGCGACGCGCCCAAGACGGAGTTCATCCAGAAAACAGAAGCGAAATGGAAGGCGCTTTCGCCGGCGATCGATCCGCACTACTACCCGATCGAGGTTCTCCAGCACCTTTTCGAAAGCCTGCCGTCCGCCGATGTGCAGATTACGCAGTTCAATCAATCCGCCCGGCAAATTTCCGCTGATGGTGAGGCCAAGAGCACTGCACAGGCCTATGAATTCGCGGACAAGGTGAAGAAGAACCCCGCGTTACAGACCTTTCAATTTGAGATGGCCGCGCCGCGAATTTTGCCTAACGAGCACGCGCAGTTTCGCCTGGAGGGCAAGCCACGATGATTCCGCTCTGGTTTCAGCGGTTGAACCGCCGCGAACGGATTTTGCTGCTCGCGATCGGCGGAGCAGTCTTCGTGATTCTCAACCTCGTGGTCTGGAGCACGCTTACCGGCATGGCGGCGAGCACCAAAGCTGAGCTAGCTGAGCGCAAGGTAACGCGCACGCAGCAGAAGATCTTTATGAAGGAGCGCAGCATGTGGGCGAACCGCGATGAATGGCTGAAGAAAAATCAGCCATCGCTCAAAAGCCCGGTCGAAGCCTCCGCTTTGCTTG
>JANLYJ010000446.1:0-2693 GCA_031365555.1 Gemmatimonadaceae bacterium
GCGGGAATCATCCCCTGAAAGAATGATTTTGCGAAAAGGGCGAAAAATCACCCGTCCGGGTGACGCCAAAGGTTGGCGGTTCAGCCTATCCTGCCGACGTTCGCTCAACCTTTCGTAATGGAGATACAACGATGACAAAAACCGTTCTGACCTTTGGCCTCATCTCCGGCTTCGTGCTCTGCCTGATGATGGTGCTAACCATTCCGCTCCACGACAAGATCGGATACGACAAGGCAATGATCGTCGGCTACACCACGATGATCCTGGCCGCTCTGTTAGTTTATTTCGGAGTCCGGTCCTACCGCGACAATGTGAATGGCGGGATTGTCAGTTTTGGCCGGGCATTCTGGGTTGGACTCATGATCTCACTCATAGCCGCCCTGATGTACGTGGTGACCTGGCAGGTCGGCAAAGACCGGATCGCACCGGGCTATATGGAGAAGTACCAGGCGGAGATGATTCAGAAAGCGAAAGCGAGTGGGAAGCCGCAGGCCGAGATCGACAAGGAAATTGCGGAAACGCAGAAATGGGCAGAGATGGCCAAGAATCCGCTTATGAGCATGGCATTCACCTTTCTCGAGCCGCTCCCCGTCGCGCTGTTGGCGTCTCTCATATCCGCAGCAATGCTCAGGCGCAAGAGACGTGAGGGCGAGCTCGTCGCCACTACTTGAGCTTGGCGAAGAGTATGAAGATGTAGGCGGCGAACATGACGAGATTCACGACGGGAATGGCTTTATGAAACCATTCCCGTTTTGTTATTGCGCCTATGACACTGATTCCGAGAAACGCAGCGTGGAAGAGCAAGTTTCCGGTTTCAGGAAGGTGACCGTCGAGCACCAGGTCCTTTGAAACGCTCGTGATAACAGATGCGACCATAGTTCCGTAAAACCATGGCGCCTGACGGAAGTAGTCGGCCTTCATGTCTACGGGTTTATCCCAGGCGTATTCGGGCAGCAGCAGCGCAGCGAGCATGTATCCGAAAATCGACTGGAGCAGGATTACCATGAAAGTCAGGAAGTTCCAGTCAGTGTGGTCGCGCAGACCGAACGACGCCCACCATCCCTGCACGTATATAAGAAGCAGGAGCACCATCCAAACACCGACCGGCCAGTAAACTCGAACATGCTCGCGATTGTGAACGAGCCGTCCCAGCGAGCTAAGGACGTGTGTGATCGCGAGACCGAGAATAATTGAGAGGAGTACGGACAGAAAGCTGAAGGCGTCCATTCTTATTCCTAAAAGGAGAACTTGTCGGCGGGGAGAGCGTCGCGCTCCCTGATTCCGGCTTCGAAGGGACCAAGCAGGTGCGCGATGCTGTTCGCGTAATAACTGATGAGCGATCGATTCGCTTCAGACACAGCGATGCCACTTCGCGATTCAAAGGCCATCTTTCGCATGCGCAGCATCTTCATTGCAAGGTCCAACGTATCTGCGATCGCGCCCTCGGCGCGTATAACGCTCGCATTGAGGGACCGTAGAACGTCGCGCATTTCTGTCATGCGGAGAAGAAGCTTCTCCCGCGGAATGAAATGGGCGTCGAGGCTTTGGATTGCTGCACAGGTAAGACTTACGGGCGTGACCGGAACTATTGCCCCGATCTTCTGCATCACTTCGTCCGCGAGAAGCTGAACTCGTTCAAGACGCTCGTGACGTTCGATGTTAAAGAGTCCGCCTGTTTCACGATCCTGTTGTTCGAACCAGCCTGACAGGGGAATCGGCTCGCCGATGTTGACCGTTGCGCGGCCGTACCGTTTCCACCGGCGCATAACGAGCCGGGCCGCATTCCACCATACGTAACGTCCAACTTCGCCCATCTGCGTGATGACAGGTGTCCGCGCGCGCCCTTCGCGGGACGCAAGCTCGCGGAGCAGCGAACGGTCTTCCAGGACACGGTCGTAATTGATCGCAACGGGGACTATGTACATCCGCTTTCGGAATGTCTCGTCGCGGGCGACGCCGAGGATGTAGTCGAGGAGTCCGATCTTTGCAGGGCGCAGCTTGCCATCTCTGCTGAGTCCGCCTTCGGGGAAAATTCCCTGGGTGATTCCATTCTTTGTTATCAGCTGGACATACTGCTCCAGCACAGTGTGGTAGAGCGGCTCCCTGTAGTTGCGCCGGATGAAATACGATCCGAAGCTCTTGAATATGTACTCGAGTGGAAATGCACGTGCCCATTCGCCGACGGCATAGGAAATTGCAACCTTACCTGTGAGCACGTATCCGACGAGCAGGTAGTCAGCGTTGGATCGATGGTTCATGAGATACACAACTATCGCGTCACGTGGAACCTTGTTGACCGATTCAGGTGCAAGGTGCTCGGCAGAAACCTTGTAGAACATGTTGAGCAGCCACTTGCTTGCTGTGTAGCCGAACCGGTAGTACGCAAGAATGTTGAAGAAAGGAACAATCTCGTCGATGTATGACTGCACCTTGAGCCACGATGCCTCCTCTGTATATCCATGCTCGAGCGCGTGCAGTTGCACTGCGTCGGCGATCACCGGATTTTTGAGGAGGTCTTCGCGCACCGACGCGCGCTTGGTCAGCAGAAACCGTGGAACGTGCGAACCGCGCTTCCTGAGACTGCGAAGCGCGGCGCGATTTACCTGATTTCTTATATAACGGTTCACCGCACCGCTATTTCCTGGCTACGTGAACGCGCCAGATGTCCGCTTCGTGCTTTCCTATGGTGAAAT